>JBFHEQ010000147.1:0-7791 GCA_041584075.1 Hydrogenophaga sp. | reverse complement strand
GTACTGCTCGTGCAGGTCTTCCAGCATGCCGGGCACGCCCGCGCTGAGGTCGTTGTTGAGCAGAATCGTGCAGGGGTCAAAATGTTTGAGCCCCAACCGGCGCTGGGTTCGCACCAGCGGCTCCAGGGTGATCGACTCGCCACCTGGCAGATCGATCGTGGTACTGGCCGTGATGTCTTTGGAGAGCGAACCCAGCCGCACATTGAGACCCGCCTGGTAAAAGATCCGCTGCAACTGCAGCAGGTTGCTCAGGTAGAAGGTATCGGTGGTGTTCTCGGGGATCAGCAGGAGGTTTTTGGCCTCCGGGCAAATCTTCTCGATCGCAGCCATGGCCGCCTGCACCGCCAGCGGGACCATCTCGGGCGTGAGGTGGTTCCAGCCGCCCGGATAGAGGTTGGTGTCCACCGGCGCCAGCTTGAAGCCCGCATTGCGCACATCCACCGATGAATAAAACGGGGGCGTGTGCTCCATCCACTCCAGCCTGAACCAGCGCTCGATCACGGGCGTGGACTCGAGGATGCGCTGTTCCAGTTCGTTGATGGGGCCGGTCAGGGCGGTGACAAGGTGGGGAACCATATTGGGACGCCCCCTGCGCCGCCTGCGGCCTCACCCCCCACTGGGGGGCGCCAGCTGTGGACCGGCTGAGCCGGATCCACGCTGGCCTCGGTTCGGTTGCAGCGCGCGGGGTCGAAAAGTTGAGTTGTTGGATATCGATCGATGAATGAAGCATATGGGGTTTGACGCCCCACTTGCAAGCACCATCACCCCCGGATTTCGCCCTCGCCCAGCACCACGTACTTCAGCGAGGTCAGCCCCTCCACGCCCACCGGGCCTCGGGCGTGGAACTTGTCGGTGGAAATGCCGATTTCTGCACCCAGCCCGTATTCAAACCCATCAGCGAAGCGAGTGCTCGCATTCACCATGACGCTCGCAGAATCGACTTCACGCAAGAACCGTTGCGCATGCATGTGGTCGCGGGTCAGGATGGCATCGGTGTGGTGGCTGCTGAACCGGTTGATGTGGGCAATGGCTTCGTCCAGGCCATCGACCACCTTGATGCTGATCACCGCCGACAGGTATTCTTCGCTCCAGTCGGCCTCGGTCGCGTCCTTCAGCATGGCGCCCGTGGTACCCGACAGCAGGGCCCGCGACACCGGGCAGCAGCGCATTTCCACCCCTTTGCCGGCATAAACCGCACCGATCTGCGGCAGGAAAGCGGGTGCCACGCTGCGCGCCACCAGCAGGCTTTCGGTCGCGTTGCAGGGGCTGTACTTCTGGGTTTTGGCGTTGTCCGCCACCTTGACCGCCATGGCGATGTCACACGGGTCGTCCACATAGGTGTGGCAGTTGCCGTCCAGGTGTTTGATCACCGGCACCTTGGCTTCGGCGCTGATGCGCTCGATCAATCCCTTGCCGCCACGCGGGATGATCACGTCCACATACTGGGGCATGGTGATGAGCTGACCGACAGCAGCGCGGTCCGTGGTGGGCACGAGTTGCACCGCTTCGGCCGGCAACCCGGCACCGGTCAACGCCTGCTGCACCAGCGAGGCGAGAGCCCGGTTGGAATCGATGGCCTCCGAGCCCCCCCGCAGGATGGCCGCATTGCCACTCTTGATGGACAGGGACGCGGCCTCGATCGTCACGTTGGGGCGGCTCTCGTAGATCATGCCGAACACGCCGATCGGCACCCGCATCTGCCCCACCCGGATGCCACTGGGCATCTGGCGCATGCCGGTGACTTCGCCGATGATGTCGTTCATCGCGGCCAGTTGCTCACAACCTTCCGCGCAGGTCTCCAGCACCTTGGGCGTGAGCTTGAGGCGATCCACCATGGGCTCCGGCAGGCCTGCGGCCCGCGCGCGATCCAGGTCTTTGGCGTTTTCGATCTGCAGTTCGGCCACATTGGCGCGCAACAGTGCGGCCAGGGAGCGCAGCGCATGCTGCTTCACGGCAGCGCTGGCCTTGGCCATCAGGGCAGAGGCCTGCTTGGCCTGCGCCCCCAGGGTGTTCATGATTTCGGTTGAGTTGCTCGCGTTCATGTGCTCGATTTTCTCATTGCATGACCGGCTTGGGGCATTTGTGGCCATTTGACGCGTGTTTGGCCCCCACATACTGCGGGGTGTACAGTACCCAGCGTTGTACAGCAAGGCACACAGCCTTCACCATCCGTTCACCCCGTTTTACAAAGGACCTCCATGAAAAGCGCCCTGGATCTCGTCGCCGCCGCCAAAGCGCGCGTCACTGAAATGCCCCTGGACGCAGCAGAAGCCGCCATACAGCAGGCTGATGTTTTGATCGATGTCCGCGAAGAGAGCGAGTTTTCGGCTGGCCACCTGCCGGGGGCCATCCACGCTTCGCGTGGCATGCTGGAGTTCAAACTCAGCGGCACCCCGGCCCTGACGGCACGCGACATCAAAGTGGTGCTGTACTGCAAAACCAGTGGCCGCGCAGCCCTGGCCGCCGCAGCGATGCTGGACATGGGCTACCTGAACGTGACATCGATTGCTGGTGGTTACGACGCCTGGGTGGCAGCAGGCAAGCCCGTGGTCAAGCCCGAGCTGCCTTCGTTCGGTTAAGCCTGTCGGCGGCGCCCTCACCCAGCAGACGCCGTGGAACCGGCTTGTATGGTGAAGGTGTTGTCCACCCGGGGGGAAGCCGCGCAGCGGCGCAGGGGGGCTACCTTGGATGGCACCCCTGGGCCACGCGCATGGCCATTTGCTGCAGAGCGCTCCAGGGGTCTCCGGGCCAGCCCGGCGCCTTGAGCCCTTTGACAATGCCATCCACCGTGTGGGCGTCGGCCAGCCATTTGCCCAAAGTGGCCGCATTGAGCAAAGGCAGCACCCGCTCCATGAGCTTTTCTTTCAGGCCCCAGACGCGGTTTTCCCGCAAGGCCATCGGCAGGGGACGCCCTGCGTCCACCGCCAGGCGCACGCGGTGCAAGGTGCGAATGTCTTCCGAGAGCGCCCAGTGCACCAGCACCGCCGCTTCGCCCACCGCCTGCAGCCCGTCGAGCATGCGCTGCACCCGCAGCACCTGTCCGCCCAGCACCGCCTCGGCCAGCTTGAAAGGCGTGTAGCGCGCCACATTGAGCACCGCATTTTCCACCTGATCAAAACCCAGTTCTCCAGCCGGATAGAGCAACCCCAGCTTCTGGATTTCCTGGTGGGCCGCGAGCAGGTTGCCTTCGACGCGGTCGGCGAAAAACTGCAAAGTGCGCTGACCCGCTTCGCCCGTGGCAACCCGCTGGCCCTGCAGCTGCAACCGCATCGCGATCCATTGCGGCAAGGCCTGGCGCTCCACCGGGTCCACCTTGACCGTCACCCCGAAGCTGTCGAGCGCGCCAAACCAGGCGCCCTTGAGCGTAGGACCATCCAGCCGGGGCAACACCACCAGGGTCAACACGCTGTCGTTGTCCTGGGCCTGGGTCGCCAGGTGTTGCAAGACCTGCGACCCGTCCTTGCCCGGCTTGCCCGACGGGATGCGGACCTCGACGATCTGCTTGTCGGCGAACAGGCTCAGCGAACCGCCACTGGCCAACACCTCACTCCAGTCAAAGTGGGCACCGGCCACCGTGTGCACAGTGCGCTCGGTGTAGCCTTGCTCCCGGGCACAAAGCCGGATGGCATCGGTTGCTTCCTGGATCAGCAGTGGCTCATCGCCGTACAAGGTGTAGAGGCTCTTGAGCCCGCGCTGCAGTTGCGCAGTGAGCTGCGGCGCCGCGACCTGCATAGTCCCGCGCGCTTCAGAGCGACTTGATGGCGGCCAGACGGCGCATGACCTGCTGTACCAAGTCACTTTGCATGTCGATGAACATCAGCTGTTCTTCGGCCGCCTTGGCATATACATCGGTTTCACTGAACGTGATGTCACGCAACAGCAAGATTTCCTGATCTTCGATCAGGCGCTTGCCCGCCGGCGTGACAAGGTTGAAGCGAAAGCGGTAACGCAGCTCGAGTTCGCGAACTTCGCCGCTGGTGGTCTGGCCCACCACGGTTCGCTCGCGCTGATCCCGGATCACCCCGAGCACCACGGTGCGCGCCTTCGGACCAGGAGGAGGAGCGCCCGCGATCACCTCGATACCCGCTGAAGCCAGCTCCCGCTGCAACGCCTTGGAGACCGTGCTCGCCAGGCTGTTGGTCACATACACCGTATCAAAGCTGAACTCGGGGGCCTTTCGCAACGCAAAACCACAACCGGTCAATGCGAGCGAGGACGATGCCAGCGCACCCAAGCCAACAATGCAACGCAAGGCCGACCGCCTGCCACTGGTCGCAGCCGGGATATGGGAGGCAACCGCAGACGGGTCGGACGACTGGGATAGGTGTTGTGCGTTCATGGCTCAGGTTTTATACCACCACGTTGACCAGACGGCCGGGAACAACGATGACCTTCTTGGGGGCCGCACCGTCCGCTTGCTTGATGAAAGCTTCGCTGGCGAGCGCTGCGGCCTCTATGGTCGCCTTGTCGGCGCCAGCCGCCACGGTCACGCTGCCCCGCAACTTGCCATTGATCTGCAGCATCAGCTCGATCTCGTCGCGCTGCAAAGCGGCCTCGTCGGCCTGCGGCCATGGCGCGTCCAGCAGCTCGCCCGTCACGCCCTCGTAGCCCAGCTGGGACCAGAGGGTGTGTGCGATGTGGGGCGTGGCGGGGTAGATGCAACGCAGCAAGATGCCAAAACCTTCGGCCAGCGCGGCACTGTCGCCCGCAGACCCGTCGGACTTGAAATCGTCCAGGGCGTTGAGCATCTTCATCGCGCCCGAGACCACGGTGTTGTACTGCATGCGCTGGTAGTCGTAGTCCACCTGCTTGAGCACGGTGTGGATTTCCAGTCGCAGGCCCTTGGCCGTTTTGGACAGGGCCTGCTGATCCACGGTCGCCGCCGCTTCACCCAGACCGGTCTGGCCCGACAGCTTGCTGCCAAAGCCCCAGACGCGCTTGAGAAAACGGTAACTGCCTTCCACGGCCGCGTCGTTCCACTCCAGCGTGGCCTCGGGTGGCGCGGTGAACATGGTGTACAGGCGCGCGGTGTCCGCGCCGTACTTTTCGATCAGATCCTGGGGATCGACACCGTTGTTCTTGGACTTGGACATGGTGCCCACGCCCTCGTAGTCGATGGCGGTACCAACCGGCAAATCACCGACGGCCTTGTTCAGCTTGGCGCCCACCACCTTGCCAGCCTCATCCAGCACGTGCTCGACATCGGCCGGCCAGAAGTAGTCCTTGCCGCCCTTTTCCGTGCGACGCGAATAGATGTGGTTGAGCACCATGCCCTGGGTGAGCAGCTTGGTGAAAGGCTCGTCGATCTTGACCAGGCCCAGATCGCGCATGACCTTGGTCCAGAAGCGCGCGTAGAGCAGGTGCAGGATGGCGTGTTCGATGCCGCCGATGTATTGGTCCATGCCGCTGCCACCGACGGCCTTGGCTTGGTCCCGCATCCAGTAGTCTGCACCTTCCGCCACCATCTTTTCAGGGTTGGTGGGGTCGCAATAGCGCATGAAATACCAGGACGAATCCACGAAGGTGTCCATGGTGTCGGTCTCGCGGCGTGCAGGTTTTCCGCACACCGGGCACACCACGCCAGCGTGAAATCCTTCGTGTTTGTGCAGCGGGTTGCCCGAACCGTCGGGGATGCAGTCCTGGGGCAAGACCACCGGCAGGTCTTTTTCAGGCACCGGCACCGCACCATGTTCGTCGCAATGGATGATGGGGATGGGTGTGCCCCAGTAGCGCTGGCGGCTCACGCCCCAGTCGCGCAGGCGGAAGGTGGTCTTCTTCTCGCCCAGGCCTTTGGCGGCCAGCAACTCGGCGACTTTGACGACGGCGGCTTTCATGGGCAGACCATCCAGAGCGCCGGAGTTGACGCACACCGCGCGTTGTTTGTCGCCGTACCAGTCGGCCCAGGCGGTGTCACTGAAGGTCTCGCCTTCGGCGGCCACCACCTGCTTGATGGAGATGCCGTACTTCAAGGCAAACGCAAAGTCGCGCTCGTCGTGCGCAGGCACGCCCATCACGGCGCCGTCGCCGTAGCTCATGAGCACGTAGTTGCCCACCCACAGGTCCACGGCTTCGCCGGTCAACGGGTGTGTGACCGCCAGACCGGTTTTCATGCCCTTCTTTTCCTGCGTGGCCAGCTCGGCCTCGGTGGTGCCACCGCTCTTGCACTCCTCCAGGAACGCGGCCAGGGCCGGGTTGCCGGCCGCAGCGTGCAGGGCCAGCGGATGCTCAGCGGCCACCGCGCAGAACGTGACGCCCATGATGGTGTCGGCACGCGTGGTGAACACGTACATCTGGCCGTCGCCGATCAATGCGCCCGAAGCATCTTTGATCTCGTGGGGGAAGGCAAAACGCACACCTTCGGATTTGCCAATCCAGTTCTCCTGCATCAGGCGCACCTTGTCGGGCCAGCCGTTGAGCGTGGCCTTGGGGTTGCCCAGCTGCACGTGCTCCAGCAACTCCTCGGCATACGAGGTGATGTTGAGGTAATAACCCGGGATCTCGCGCTTCTCGACGGTGGCGCCGGTGCGCCAGCCTTTGCCGTCGATCACCTGCTCGTTGGCCAGCACGGTCTGGTCCACCGGATCCCAGTTCACGACCTGGGTCTTGCGGTAGGCAATGCCTTTTTCCAGCATCTTCAGGAACAGCCACTGGTTCCATTTGTAGTAACTCGGATCGCAGGTGGCGACCTCGCGCGACCAGTCAATGGCCAGACCCATGGCCTGCATCTGCTGCTTCATGTAGGCGATGTTTTCCATCGTCCACTTCGCGGGTGGCACACCGTTCTTCAACGCGGCATTTTCGGCCGGCAGCCCAAACGCATCCCAGCCCATGGGCATCAACACGTTGTGGCCGTTCATGCGCAGGTAGCGCGTGAGCATGTCGTTGATGGTGTAGTTGCGCACATGGCCCATGTGCAGCTTGCCGCTGGGGTAGGGCAGCATGGAGCAGGCGTAGAACTTCTTCTTGCTCTGGTCTTCCACCACGCGGTAGGCGTCGGTGGCGTTCCAGTGGGCGTGCGCGGCGCGCTCGATGTCCTTGTGGGCGTAAGTGGATTGCATGAAGAAGAACCAGGGGCCGGACAGCCGGCAACAGTGAGACAGTGAAACGACTGCGGGAAGTCGGTATGCCGGACTGCCCTGACGGGGCGGTGCGGCGAAGAACGCCAATTTTAGGGCTTGCGGGTTTCGCCCGGTAGCGGCTCGCCCGTGACCGGGTCCGCAACGAAGCCAATGCGTGACAGGCCCACCGCCTGGGCCATGCCAATGAGCTGCACCACCTGCCCGTAAGGCACGTTGGTGTCGGCGCGCAGTTGCAACTCGGTCGCAGGGTCCAGCTTGGCCGCTTGTTGCAGCCGCTCACGCAAACCGGCTGCGTCCACCGGTTGCTCTTCCCAGAAGACCTGCCCTTGCGCATCGATGGCGATGGCGACAAATGACTCCGGCTCCTGCGCTTTTTCGGCCACCGGCGTTTCCGTTTTCGGCAGCTCCAGGGCCAGCTGACTGGTCATCAGGGGTGCCGTGATGATGAAAATCACCAGCAGCACCAACATGACATCGACCAGCGGCGTGACGTTGATATCGCTCATGGGCCGGTGGCCCGCGGGTTTCTCCAGGCGACCGAAGCTCATGCCCCCACGCTCCACCGCTGGCGCGGAGTCACGGGCCCCCACGCTCCACCGCTGCGCGGGTCGCTGCCCCCCGCGGGGGCTGGGCCTGCCTTGGGGCGGCCCGGCGGCTGGCCCGTTGGCCCCCACACTCCGCCGCTGTGCGGGTCGTTGCCCCACGAGTGGGC
>JBFHEQ010000146.1:0-7793 GCA_041584075.1 Hydrogenophaga sp. | reverse complement strand
CAGTTCAAGCGCGCTGTGCGGGTTGACCGCGCAACAGGCCGATGCCGCCGCTGCGCACCGGAGCTGCATCGTCTTTCAAGACATGCTCACCGCCGATGAAGAAGCTGGCGAAGTACATGAACTGGCCGAGCAGAAAGATCACGCCACCCACGATGCGCACCCAGTAGAACAGCGCCAACTGGTCTTGCGTGGCCATGAAGCCCATGGCGGTCCCGTCGGAGGGCATGCGTTGCAGCCACACCTGCAGGATGCCGGCGCCCGTGAGGGCGAGCACCATGACGGCCATGCCGATGGTCATGACCCAGAAGCTCCACATCTCGTAGGCCTGCGCCTTGGGACTGTTGGCGATACGGCCACGCAGCGTGGGCATGGCGTAGCTGATGAGGGTGATCACCACCAGCACATAAGCACCGTAGAAAGCGAGGTGGCCGTGTGCGGCGGTCAGCTGCGACCCGTGGGTGTAATAGTTCACCGCGCTCAAGGTGTGCATGAAGCCCCACAGGCCGGCGCCCAGAAAGCCCATGACGGCGCAGCCGACGGCCCACAACACGGCGGCCTGGTTGGGGTGGTCGCGGCGGCGGCGCTGCACCATGTTGAAGGCAAACACGGTCATCATGAAGAAGGGCAGAGGCTCCAGCGCGCTGAAGATGCTGCCGATCCAGAGCCAGTAGCCTGGCAGGCCGATGAAGAAGAAGTGGTGGCCGGTGCCCAAGATACCGCTCATCAAGGCGAAGGCGATGATGACGTAGAGCCACTTGTCGATCACTTCACGGTCCACACCGGTGGTCTTGACCAGCACGTAGGCCAGCAAGGCGCCCAGAATCAGCTCCCAGGTGCCTTCCACCCAGAGGTGCACCACAAACCACCAGTACATTTTGTCGCGCACCAGGTTGTGCGGGTTGACAAAGCTGAACAGGAACATCAAAGCCAGACCCCAGAGGCCGATGAGCAGCACCATGGAGATGGCGGTCTTGCGGCCTTTGAGCACGGTCATGCTGATGTTGTACAGAAAGCCCAGTGCCACGACCACGATACCCAGTTTGGTGGGCAGCGGCTGTTCCAGAAACTCGCGTCCCATGGTTTGCAGCAGGTTGTTGCCGGTCAGCTCGGCGAGCTGGGCGTAGGGCACCGTGAGGTAACCGACGATGGTCAGGCCGCCGGCCGCCAGAAAGACCCAGAACAGGATCTTGGCCAGCAAGGGCGAATGCAGCTCGGTCTCGGATTCTTCCGGGACCATGTAGTAGCCCGCGCCCATGAAGCCAAAGAGCAGCCAGACGATGAGCAAATTGGTGTGGACCATGCGGGCCACGTTGAAGGGGATGTAGGGGAAAAACAGGTCCCCGATCACGTATTGCAAGCCGAGCGTGATGCCAAAAATGATCTGGGCGGCAAACAGCACCATCGCGGCGATGAAGTACAGCTTGGAGACCGATTGGCTTTGGTATTTGAGTGTGGATATGGTCATGGTGTTTCTCCGATCGGTCTGGGATCAACCTTCAATGTTCGGTGGCCAGTTTTCGGTGTTGATCTCGCCCGTCCACCTGAGGAACTCGACCACGTTGTCCAGCTGCTCGTCGGTCAGGTTGAACTGGGGCATTTGCCGGCGGTGTGGCGCACCGGTGGGCATCGCCTTCATCCAGGCCTTGATGAAATCGGGGCCGCGGCGCTTGTACACGTTGCCCAGCTCGGGTGCGAAGTACGCACCCTCGCCCAGCAGGGTGTGGCAGCCGATGCAGTTGCGGGTCTCCCAGATCTTCTTGCCCGCGATGACCTCAGGCGTGATGTTCTGCGCGTTGGAGCGCTCCGGAATCCGGCGCTCACTGTCGAAAATGATTGCCGCGAACAGCAGTATGAAAAACACACTGCCCCCATAAAACATGTTGCGGGCCATTTGTTTGGTAAACCCGCTCTGCGATTGGCTCATGAAAGCCCTCCATCTCTAGTTGATGCCGGTATCCTAAGGTTGCTGTCGGCCATCTTCCTTGACTTGGTTCAAGGAACAACCTCAAATAGGTATTCTAAGCGCATCTTTTAGAAAATCGTGGAAACACAACACGGACTTCTGCGCAGATGTCCGTCTCTCCAACGCCATGCAAGAGTGCCATCCTGCTACAAAGAACCGGCGTCCGCAAACCAGGCATCAGCCGGCGTTCGTCTGCCCCACCCGCAGCCGGACGCCTACAGGAGCGTCGTCACCATTGCGATCACGCCCAAGATCACAACCATCCACCCCACCACCATGCGTCGCCAGAGGGGGGGTGCGCCCCGCAACTCCATGAACTCCAGCGCGATCAGGGCGCCTTTGATGGCCGCTAGGGCAAGCACCAGGAGCACGGAACCCATGCCCAGGTGGTGTCCGCTCAGGACGGCATCTTCACCGAGCCACCAACTCAAACCGGTGGCCAGGACGAGCAACAGGCCGATGGTGTTGATGCGCAGGGAGGTCATGGTTTTGAAGCCTTTCAGCGGATGACATAGACCAGCGGGAACAGCACCATCCACAGCAGGTCAACCATGTGCCAGAACACAGCGCCCGATTCGGGACCGTTGAGTTGTCGCGGACCGTAAGCACCTTGGCGCGCCTTCCAACCCAGGATGGCGAACACGATGGCGCCCACGAGCACATGAAGAAAGTGGAACCCGGTGAGCAGGGTGTAGAGCATGGTGAAGCTGTCGTCTGCCCAGTCGAAACCGGCGTTGATCTTCCCGGCGAACTCGTGGCTTTTGACGCCGAGAAACCCCACCGCGCAGGCCAGCGCACCGAACAACCAGCCGGTACCCGCTTGTGTGTGGTGGTCGCGCAGCGCGTGCACGGCGCGGGCGGCGCACCAGCTCGCCCCCACCAGCAGCAAGGTGTTGAGCGCGCCGGTGTCCAGGCTCAGCGCCCCCTGCCCTTGCGCAAAAACCTCAGGCTCGCGCCAACGGGCGATGGCAAACGATAGGAACAGCAGGCCAAAGGTGAGGAGCTCAACCAGCACCAGCAGCCAGACCACGCCATCTCCGGGCAAGCGGGGTTCAACTCGCTCAGACACAGCTAGAACCCTTGGTCAAGCGCAGGGCGAACGGGACTTCTATCGCACCAAAGGAAGGAGCAGCCTCGAACTTCACCGAAGCGCGCGACTTTCCCAGGGCACCCGTGGAACCGGCTTCGCCGGGCCACAGGGTGCGTCTCCCTCCCGCAGGAGAGGGGGAAGCCGCACAGCGGCGCAGGGGGTTCAATGTTCTCGGGCGCATCAACGAAGCGAGTGCCTCACACAGGGCACCCGTGGAACCGGCTTCGCCGGGCCACAGGGTGCGTCCCCCTCCCGCAGGAGAGGGGGAAGCCGCACAGCGGCGCAGGGGGTTCAATGTGACGTGCCTTCCGATCGTGTGATCTTGTTCCACACGTTGTACTTCCCCACCGGCTTGCTCATGGGCAGGCGCTTGACTTCCTTGAACGTGCTCGCGTCATAGATCACCAACGCGCCGTCCATCTCCCACACGCTGGCGAGGGCAAACCTGCCGTCTTTCGTGAACTCGATGTGGGCCAGGGTCTTGCCTGGCTCCTTGACTTCGGCCACGGGCTTCAAGGTGGTTTTGTCGATGATGGTGAGGGTGTCTTTGGCGGTGCGGCTCATCATGGAGTCGGTCCAGGCGTAACGCGTGTTCTCGTGGCTGCGCATGAAGAAGCCTGGGCCAGGCGTGGGGATGGTGGCGACCGGCTTCCAGGTCTTCATGTCGATCACGTCGATGGCCCCGTCTTTCAGATTGGGGCTGGCCAGCACCGTGCTGCCGTTCCAAGGAAAGGTGATGCCAGAGCCCAGGTGCGGCATGCCGGCGATGGGCAGGTCGGCGATCTTGCGGCGGGCATCCAGGTTGACCACCTGGGCGCTCGCACCATCCGCCTTGCCCGGTGCGTCGCCCCGCGTGGCGCCGAGCACGTTGCTGTAGCTCTGGTCAAAAAAGAAATCATCCAGGGGCTGATCGAGTGGCGTGCGGCGCACACCGAGAAAGCCCGGTTTGGCGATGGATTCACCCATCTTGTAATCGTGCACATACCCATCGTGAATGGGCTCGGCCTTGGGGTTGTACGAGATCTCCCAAAGCTCGGGGATGTCCTTCAAGGCGACCACAAAACTCTGCCGTGGCTCAGCGTCGTAAACAGCCGACACGCGCGATGTGGCTTTGCCGTCGAGCGTGGCGGCGGCATAGGTCTGCTTCAGGTTGAGATCGGCGTCGAACAGGGCCAGCGTGTGCGGCAGGTAATTGGCCGCCATCACCCACTGCCCGTCACCACTCACCGCCACGTTGCGCATGTTGATGCCGGCGCGCACCTCGGCCACCACACGCAAGCGCCACAGGTCGTATTTGGTGATCCAGCCGTCGCGCGAGCCAAAGAACACATAGCGGCCATCGGGTGTGAACTTGGGTCCACCGTGCAGGGCAAAGCGTGTGGGAAAGCGGGTGATGACTTCAAACTTGTCGCCATCCACCAGGCTGGCGTGGTGATCGCCCCCCTCCACCACGATGAACAGGTTCATCGGGTCGGCGCTCCACGTGGGTTTTGCAGGCTCGTTGGCAGGCGCAGGGTTGAAGGTGCGCGACGCGCGGATGTCGGCCTCGCTCCAGGTCGGGGCGGGCACCACGGGCGTGCGCACGTAGGCCGCCAGCGCAGCGATGTCTTCCTTGGCCAGCTTGTCGGCGAAACCCGGCATCTGGGTGGCCACGCGGCCGTGGGTCATCACCTGCAGCGCCTCGGCAGGCCGCAAGCGGGACAGGCTTTCGGGCAACAGGGCCGGCCCCATGCCGCCGGTGCGCTGCACGCCGTGGCAGGCTGCGCAATGTTCGGTGTACTGCGCTGCGGCGCGCGCTGTGGTTTCGGGTGTCGGCGCAACGGTCTGGGCGCTGGCCATGTCAAACCCCATCCAGCACAGGCCCGCCACGAGGGCCGCGCGACCGGCGTCGGCCAGCCAGTCTTTCGCGCGTGACACAAGATGATCCTTTTTGCGCTCAGGCATGACCCGCCTCCTCTCGCATCAGCACCACTTTGCGCGGCTTGGGCATGGGCGCAAAAGGCTTGTTTTCCAGGCGCCCGGCATCGCTGCCGGCCACTGCGCCAATCTCTTCATCGGTGAGGTAACAACCGGGATCTTCCGCCCAGGGGTTGCCGGTGAGCTGCTGGGCGCGCACGCGGGTGTTGCCGTCGCAGATGTCGAAGTGCTGGCAGGTGGCGCAACGCCCTTCGACCTTGCGCGGCTTGGCTTTGAGGCCGGCCATCAGCGGATCGCTCAGATCGCTCCAGATCTCGGAGAAAGGGCGCTCACGCACGTCACCCAGCTTGTGGTGCCACCACATGGTGTCGGGGTGCACATGACCCAGGTTGTCGATGTTGGCCACGTTGACACCACTGCTGTTGCCGCCCCAGGCCACCAGCCGCTCGCGCAAGGCAGGCGCCCATTGGGGAAACCGCTCTTGCACCCATTGCAGCAAGTAGGGGCCGTCGGCATCGTTGTTGCCGGTCACGTACTCTTCGTCCAAACCGCGCAGAGCCGCGTCCCAGGCGCGATCGAACAACAGGTTCAGGGCCTCGCGCGTGGCGATGTGCTGTGCGTCTTTGCCACGGTGGATGTTGCCGCGCCCGGCGTAGTTGAGGTGGGAGAAATAGAACTTGTCGACCTGCTCGGTGCGCATCAGATCGAGCAAAGCGGGCAGATCGTGCGCGTTCAGCGCCGTCATGGTGAAACGCAGCCCCACCTTGACACCGCGTGCATGCAGCAAGTGCACGGCCGCCAGACTGCGGTCGAAGGCACCTTCGAGGCGGCGGAACTTGTCGTGGGTTTCGCGCAAGCCATCGAGGCTGATGCCCACGTAGTTGAAACCCATGGCCGCGATGCGATCGGCCATGGGCTCGTCGATCAGCGTGCCGTTGGTGGACAGACCGGTGTAGAAACCCATGTCGCGAGAGCGCTCGGCGATCTCAAAAATGTCGGGCCGCAACAGGGGCTCACCACCCGAGAGAATGAGCACGGGCACGCGGTAGGCCTTGAGGTCGTCCATCACCGTGAACACCTCTTCGCGCGACAGCTCGCCTTCGTAGTCGTGGTCGGCCGAGAGTGCGTAACAGTGTTTGCAGGTCAGGTTGCAGCGGCGGATCAGGTTCCAGATCACGACGGGGCCTTGAGTATGACTCCCCCCTGCGCCGGCGCTGCGCGCCGTCACCCCCCCAGGGGGGCGGCGCTGGCCGACCGGCAAAGCCGGATCGGCGGCGCCCTGGACGGGAGACTCCGTCGATCCGGCGTGTTTGGCGGGTTGCTGCGGCACACGTGCTGCTGGCTTGGGGTAGACGCCGGTTCTCTCGGCTTGTGCGATCTCGCGCAGGTATTGGCTGATGCGGAACATGGTCAGCTTTCGTTCAGTCGCAATCCGGTCTTTTTCAGGATGGCGGTGGAATAAAGGATGTCGTGCGAGCTGCAGGCATCGCCCAGCATGCTCTCAATGTGTTGTGCCTGTTGCTCGACTTCTTCGCGTGAGCGGCCATGCAGCATGGCGAACAGGTTGTAGGGCCAGACCGGCAGGCGGCGCGGGCGGCGGTAACAGTGGCTGACGCCCGGCAGATCGCCGATGCGTGCGCCGAGTTCGTCCACCAGGGCATCGTCCACGTTCCACACACTCATGCCGTTGGCGGTGAAGCCCAGACGGTAGTGGTTGGGCACAGCGCCGATGCGGCGGATCAGGCCGGTTTCCAGCATGGTCTGCAAACGCTCTCGCACCTGTTCGCCCGTGACGCCCAGAATGGCACCGACCGCCTCATAAGGCCGCGGCACCAGCGGCAAACCCGCCTGGGTCGCGCGGATCAGCCTGCGGTCAAATTCATTGAGGGACATTCGATCCTCCTGATGCGGCGCCCTCACCCAGCAGCGGCAATCGCAGCTCGACGAAAAACTCTTTCTCTTTCGGGAAGTCGTAAACAGTGAGCCCCGTGATCGACTCAATGCGTCTGAGCACGGACGCCATCTGATCGGCGGACTCCACGGCGAGCACAAACCACATGTTGAGTTCGGGCAAAACACCACCCGGCTGCTTGGCATAAGCCGATTCGCGCCGGTAGTTGTGGGCCACTTCGGTCACCGCATCGAGCTGGGCCGTCACGGCCGAGAATCGATTTTCGGGCACGGCCATGGCCGCCAGCACAAAACGCCCACCGGCCCGCTCGATCTGGAACAAGGGACCAAAGCGGGTGAGATCACCGTGGCTCAACAAACGCTGCAAGCGCTCGATCACCGCCTCTTCGCTGCAACCGAGTTGCTTGCCCACCTCTTCAAAAGGCCGGTCAGAAACAGGGAAGCCGCCGTGCAGAAAACTCACCAGACGGGCATCATCAGGCGACAGCATGTTGCACCTCCGGCATCATCGCTTCGGGCAACACGGCCGGTACGTCGCGAAAACGCCGTGCCCCGGTCTGTTTGAAGCGGCGGGTCGAAAACAGGGTGGCGTGGCGGTAGGCTTCCAGACCCGCGGAGGCACGCACCCGGTCCAGCACGGCATGCACCACCGCCCGGTCGGTGCCGTGCACCATGCAATACAGGTTGAAGGGCCATTGCGGTGCGCGCTCGCGCCGGTAGGCCAGCGTGACGCCAGGTTGGCAGGCCAGCGCTTCGCCGCAGGCATCGACCAGCCCGTCGGGCACGTCGAACACCGTCATGGCGTTGGCCGAAAATCCCAGCTCGTGGTGGCGCACCACGACGCCGAATCGCTTGAGCGTGCCTTGTTCAAGCCAGGTCTCCAGCCGCTTCAGCACCTCGTCCCCAGTGAGT
>JBFHEQ010000145.1:0-7807 GCA_041584075.1 Hydrogenophaga sp. | reverse complement strand
GCCGAGCCGCCCGTTCGAGTTCCACCATCGTCCAGCGCTGCCGGCCCGCAGGCGGCGTCGAACACGCCAGCGCCGTCACTCGCGCTTCGTCGTCTGTGTCGTACTGGCGTGGCCGCCCCCAGCGTGCTACGCCGAAGACCGCCAACTCCACACCGCCTTGAAGATTCGCTGCGCGCGTATGCCACACAGCCGTGCGCCCTATTCCCAGTACCGCCATGATCTGGGCCTCTGGCACGCCCCTGTCCAGTGAGGCCAAAACATGAGCCCGATTGACCTCTCTCGCTTGGTGCGCCCCTTTGCTGCGAATCTCGTCCACCAGCGAGCGATCCTCGTCGGTCAAATGCAACTCCGTCTGCCTCATGACAACACCTCCAAGCATCAAGTAAATTGTCGGCCCTGATTTATTCAAATCCGATCCCAGACAGGGCGCTGTGCAGGTCGGGTGAGAGCTCGAGTGGACCAAGAGTCCAACGCGTGTTGCCATTTCAGTGACAAGCTCGCTACCGAGCACAGGCGCAAATAAAGGCTTTGCAAGAAGATGATGCCCTTGCGGGCGATCATGCGCAGCAGCCAGCGGATGTTGTAGCCCGCCGCACACAGCACCGAATGCAGCCGGTCGCCGGTTTCTCCCTTGAGGTGACAACGGTCCATGCGGTGATCGGCTTTGAGGTGGCCGATGATCGGCTCAATGGCCTGACGACGCCTGAGCTCGCGTCGCTCTTGCTCGCTGATCCGCTTGGCCTTGCCCCGGTGCACGATATGCACATCCGGGTTGTGCGTCCACACCCCGATAGCCCAGATCAACGAACGCCGTCGCTGGCTTTGACCGGCTGTCTTGCATCAGGATGCTCGCCTGCTCCAGTTGCTCGTTGAGGGTGTGGCCGTCGTAAGGGTTACCTTGGAAGGCTCGTGAGCCCACGATCAGGTTGCCCTGCAGCGTGCTGGCAATGCCCACCTTGACCCCGAACTCGTAGGGCGTTCGGGCCTTGCCCTTGCTGATGCAGTCCACCTCGGGCGCATGCCAGGCGTAGAGCTTGGGCTGTCCATCCACCGCTTTGCGCTGGCCGCTCTGGGCCACGATGCGATGGGCCTTGTTCAAGGTCTCGCCCAGTGCTTCGCGCACTGCCGCCCCGATGGCACTGGCCTTGCGGTCGATCTCGCGCTGCAGGCGAGCGACGATGGTTCTCTGGCGTTTGATGGTGCGGCGCATGCGCTTGAATTGCCGGGCATGGGCATAGCGCCCGGCCTAGCGGCTCAGGTCCCTGCCTTCCTTGGCAAAGGTCTGCTTCAGATCAATGCCCGTCTCCTTGGCCGCCTGGACCAAATTCAACCGGGCGGTCTCCAGCAAACGGCTGTCGGTGGGATGGGCAATCGCCTTGTGCTGCACCGTGCTGTCCACGATCACGCGGGAGGGCTCCTGCGGTTTGATCAGTTTGAGTTAGACGGCCACGTTGATGGTCTGCGCCAGCAGTTCTTCCACACCTTCCTCGCCCAACAACTGACGGAACTTGACCAGGGTGGTGCCGTCGCGGGGCTGGCGGTCTTCGTAATAAGCACAGCCCGAGAAGAACTGCCAGCGCGGCGTATCGGCCCAGCGGGCCACCACGCCCTCGTCGGAGTCGTTGAAGGCGTGTTTGAGGTAAAGCAGCGCAATCATGATGCGCAGCGGCACGCGAGGGCGCGCTGCGTTGCTGGAAACAGCAGCGCGCTGTACCTGTTCACCGAAGAGGTCCAGATCGGGCATGGCCACACCGGCGCGGCCTTTGTGAGAGAAGACCTGGGCCACCCACGCTTCGATCTCCTGCCAGGGCATGCGCGAGGCCAGCACGGCCAGCGGGAGGCGCAGGTCGATCATGTGGTCGATGCGCGAACGGAAAAATCGTCGGTGGCGGGGCAGGCAAACATCACTGCAGAACTCCCAGAAAACTGCCCCTATTGGAATTCAAACTGGGAGTTCTGGATATCTGCAATCACCCCACAAACCAAGTGTTCATGCGGGTTCTGGAGGTTATTCAGGGACGACTGAATCAAGTAAATCAAGTAATGGTGACGAGATTGTATTTATGTTCCGTTACTTACCTGTCAATGTACTAGTGACGAGGCCGGTCACCCGCTAACGTGATGCGGTGCATGACCCGGCGGAAGCCGTGGTAATCGTTGACCGGGTAGTGGTGCGTGCAGCGGTTATCCCAGAGCGCCAGGGAACCCACCAGCCAGCGGAAGCGGCAGGTGAACTCTTCCTTCTTCTGGTGCGTGAATAAAAATTGCAGCAGCGGCGCGCTCTCCTCTTCGGTCATGCCGGCGAAGCGCGCGGTATGGGCGCAGTTGACATACAAAGCCTTGCGACCGGTTTCCGGATGGGTGCGTACCACGGGATGTTCGGCCTCGTAATGGGTGTGCTGGTCAGCGCGACCGGCTTCGGCCAGACGGTCTTCGCGGGTGCGTGACACATCTGCCTTGGCCGAGGTGTTGACCGCCACCAAGCCGTCGAGCAGCCGCTGCATCCCCTCCGACAAGGCCTCATAGGCCAGCACCTGGTTGGCAAACAGCGTGTCACCGCCGTAAGGCGGCGCTTCGCGCGCCAGCAGCAGCGTGGCCATCGGAGGCTGCTCCAAGTAGGCAGTATCGCTGTGCCAGACACCGCCAAAGTTGACTATTTCGTGCGCCAGCTTCTTCACTTCGATGATGACCGGAAAGCCCGGGATGCCGCTGACAAATGGGTATTCCACCGGCGTGCCAATGGCCTGGGCGAAGGCCAGGAACTGCCCGGGCGTCAGCGGCTGGTCGCGGAAAAAGATGACGCCATGCGCCAGCCACGCACTACGCAGCGCCGCCAGGTTATCCTGGCGCAGCGACCGGGACAGGTCGAGCCCGGAGATTTCCGCACCCAGCGCGCCGGCCAGCCGGGTCACGGTCAGTGCCGGGGCACTCATGCTGACAACTCCGCATCGGTGAGGAACGGAGCCGCTGCGCCACTGCCCAGCAAGGACGCCAGCGCGCTGGCATCAAAGCCGCATTCGCGCAGTACCGATTCGGTGTGCTCCCCCAGCCGCGGCGCGGGCGCCAGCTTGCTGACGTCGTAACCCACCCATCGCGCCGGCGCGCCAAAGGTGCGCATCACCCCTTCGCTCGGGTGCTCGACCTGGCGGAAGAAGCCCACCGCCGCCAAGTGCGGGTCATCCAACAGTGATTCGACGGTGTTCAGGGGCACCGCCGGCACATCGATTTGTTCGAACAGCGCCAGCCAGTGCGCGGTGCTTTGCACGCATAGTGTCTGGCCCAGAAAGCCGTACACCTCGTCAATGTGGCGGGTTCGGCTGGCCAGGTCGGCGAAGCGCGGATCAACCCGCAGATCGTCACGCTCGATGGCGTGCAGAAAACGCTGCCAGTGGCCGTCGTTGTAGACCAGCGCGCAGATGTAGCCGTTGCTGGTTTCGTAGGGTCGGCGCCCGGGCGACAGCAGCCGCACATAGCCGGTGTCACCACTGGGCGGCTCGAAAGTGCGCCCGTAGAGGTGGTCCGACAGCACCACGCTGGCCATGGTTTCGAACATCGGCACGTCAATGCGGCAGCCGCGTCCGGTGCGCTCGCGCCCGTACAGCGCCATGGCCACGCTGTGCGCCGCATGCAGGCCGACCATGCGGTCGGCAATCGTCAGCGGCACGTAGCGCGGCTCGCTCGCCCCGCTTTGCTGCTGCAAGGCGGCAATGCCGACCGCGCCCTGGATCAGGTCGTCATAGGCCGGGCGGCCAGCGTAGGGACCGTCCTCGCCGTAACCGTACACGCCACACCAGATGATGCGTGGATTGATCATCGAGATGCTCTCGTAGTCCAGCCCGAGCCGGGCGATGGAGGCCGGGCGCAGGTTATGCACGAAGACATCGGCGCCTTCGATCAGGCGCCGCATCGCGGCCGCGCCCTGCGGCGATTTGAGGTCGAGCGCCACGCTGCGCTTGTTGCGGTTCAGGTGCAGGAACAGCGGACCCATGCCGGGATGGCGTCCGGGGCCAATCCAGCGTGTTGAGTCGCCCTCAGGAGATTCGATCTTGATCACGTCCGCGCCATGGTCGCCCAAAATCTGGGTGGCGTAGGGGCCCATCAGTACCGCGCTTAGATCAATTACCCGCACGCCCGACAGCGGCCCCGCAAGTGCCGCCTGGTCTTGTTTATTCGTCATATGTGTCTCCTCCGGTCAAGTCGGGGCCTCCTCCAAAAAGCGCTGCCAGTAAAACCCGATTGACGGCTGTACATGCTAACGCTATTCTTATACTGAATCAGTAATTCCGATATCAGAACCTTCAGGAACCCCATCCAATGCCCATGTCAACAGCATCACGGCGGGAGCGAACGGGTGTCGCACCCGGTGCAGACGGGTCGCCCATGGCAGTGACACGCGTGCTGCGACTGCTGCGGATACTGGCCGACCACCCTGCCGGCTTGGCCCTTACCCCCTTGTGCATGGTGATGAATGCTCCGAAGACCAGCGTGCTCTCGCTGTTGCGCGGTCTCACGGTGCATGGCTACCTGCAGCGCAGCAATGAGGCGTATGGACTGGGTCCTGAGTCGTTCGCACTCGGGGCGTCTCTGGTATCGGCCCGCTCGCTCGACGTTGTGGCCCTGCCCTTCCTGCGGGAAGCGGCGGAGCGATCCGGTGAGACCGCCCTGATCGCCAGAATCGACCGCGCCGCGGATCGGCTGGTCTACAACCCGATCATCGAGAGCACCCGCGCGATTCGATACGCCGTGCCAGTCGGCACGACACGGCCGCTGTTTGCCTCGTCCGCCGGGCGTGTGCTGCTCGCGTTCCAGGACGAGGCCTGGCGGCGTGACTACCTGCGCCGGGCTGATCTGCGGGCCATGACCGAGCACTCGGTCACCGACCCGGCGCAACTGGCGCGCCTCATCGAGTCGGCCCGGCTGAGCGGGCTAGCGGTCACATTCGGCGAAGTGACGCCCGACGTGGCCGGCTTTTCAGCCCCGATCTTCGAACCCGATGGGCGCGTGAACGCGGCGCTGATCATCGCAGCGCCGATCGAGCGCGGTCGCGCCGTCGCCGATGCGCTGCAGCACCTGGTGATGGAACTCGCCGCCAGCATCTCGAGGGCACTCGGCTACCGTGCGGGATCGCAATCGCGTGAAGTGGCAACGAATCAAGCCAGACCCATACCCCAGACTCGCCGCTCGCGACAACAGGCACAACTTAAAAAGGAGACACCCCCCCGTGAACAATGAACTGCTATACGAAGTGAACGACGGCATCGCCGTCATCACCATCAACCGGCCCGAGCGTCGCAATGCGCTGAGTCGCGCCGTGCGCGAAGGTTTTTTCGAGGTCTGGCGCCGCTTCGAAGCCGACGGGCAGGCCCAGGTGGCCATCCTCACCGGGGCCGGTGACAATTTCTGCGCCGGCATGGACCTGGTGGAGGCCGCCGACACGCAACTGCGCATCCCGCCAGCGGGCTTCATCGCCGTGCTTGGCGACAACATAGAGGTCACCAAGCCCGTCATCGCCGCCGTGCAGGGCTATGCCTATGCGGGCGGTTGGCTGCTCTCGCAGATGTGCGACCTGTGCGTGGCCGACGAGACCGCCAAATTCGCCATCACCGAGGCCAAGGTCGGGCGCGGCATGCCGTGGGCCGCGCCGGTCATCCACATGCTGCCACAGCGCATCCTGATGGAAGTCGCGATGACCGGCGACCCGCTGACCGCGCAGCGCGCCTATGAACTCGGCTACATCAATCGCCTTATGCCCAAGGGGCAAGCTTTGCAAGGGGCTAAAGAACTGGCGGCCCGGCTCATGGCCAATGCGCCGCTGACGGTGCGCGCGGCCAAGGAAATGGTGCGCTTGTCCACCGAGATGGGCCGCACCGCCGCGCTGCGCGCCTCCAACCGAGCGTTCGATGCCGTCTACCTCAGTGAAGACGCCCTGGAAGGCCCGCAGTCTTTCCGGGAGAAGCGCAAACCGGTCTGGAAGGGGCGCTGACATGAACGTGATCTCGATCAGAAAAGCCACACCGTCGGCCACTGTCCCAACCGACGGCCTCTCACGGGAACTGACCGCGCGCAGCGCTGCCCTGTGCTACACCGATCTGCCGCAGGACGTGCGCCTGCGGGTCCGGCAATGCCTGCTTGACTGGATCGGGGTGACGCTGGCTGGCGCGTGCGAGCCACTGGTGCACATGCTGGCCGAGGAAGCCCGTGAACAGGGCGGCCATGCCCAGGCCACCGTCGTCGGGCACGCCATGACGACCTCCAGCCGGCAGGCAGCGTTGATCAATGGCGCGGCCTCGCACACGCTCGATTACGACGACGTCAACATGGCCTTCACCGGCCACCCCTCGGTGGTCCTGGTCCCGGCCTTGCTGGCCTTGGCCGAATCACGCGGCGCCAGCGGACGCGACTTCATGACGGCCTTCGCCGCCGGCTACGAAACCATGTGCCAGCTGGGGTTGGCGTGCGGCGACGCACAGTATTCCAACGGCTTTCACACCACGGCCACGCTGGGCACGCTCGGTGCTGCCGCCGCCTGCGCACGCCTGCTTCAGCTCGACGCCGATGACACCGCGACCGCGCTGGGCATCGCCAGCACCATGGCGGCCGGGCTGAAATCCATGTTCGGCACGATGTGCAAGCCCCTGCATGCCGGGCGCGCCAGTGCCGACGGCCTGCAGGCGGCCCAGTTGGCCGCGCGTGGCTTCACCAGCCGTGCCGATGCGGTTGAATGTCCGCAAGGCCTCATCGCCACGCACGGGGGTACCGCATCGCTGGAAGCGGCCTTGGCCACGCCAGAGGGCGGCTGGCATCTGCGCCACAACCTGTTCAAGTTCCACGCCGCCTGTTACGGCACCCATGCCGCCATTGAGGCCGCGCGCCACTTGTGCCTGCAACACGCGCTGCGGCCTGATGACGTGCTCCGCGTGACGGTGCGTGCCAGTGCCGCCAGCGAGGGCGTGTGCAACATCGCAGATCCGCGCACCGGGCTGGAGGCCAAGTTCAGTCTGCGTCACACGGTGGCGATGGTGCTGGCCGGGGTTGACACTGCCGGACTGGACGCGTTCAGTGACGACGCTGTATGCGCGCCCGAGGTGGTGGCGCTGCGTGATCGGGTGCAGGTCTTGCTCGTACCCCAATGCTCGGACCTCACCCTCAGCGAGGTAGTGATCGAGACCCAGATCGGCACTGTGCTGCGCCAGCGCCACGACAGCGGGCGCCCGGCCAGCCACCTGCTGGAGCAGCAGCAGCGCCTGGAGGAAAAGTTTCGCCGGCTGGTGAAGTCCGTGCTCACACTTGACGAGAGCGACGAGCTGATCGACCTGGTGGCACGGCTAGACGAACTGACCGACCTCTCGCCGCTGGCAGGCATGCTGGCTCGCCAAGCGTGCTCTGATCGGCCCTAACAGGCTGTTGAAATTCCCCCGCGTAAACACTGTTGGCTCAGTTGCGCGGTGCTGATACCTTATGGACGTTTGAGGCAGAGCACGGGGCATCGATGCGCTGCGCGCTGTGCCTGAGCCAGGCCGACCTGCCAAGTTTGACAAGGCGCCACAGGCAGCGCTACGCGCGGCCCGCTTGCCAAGTCCGACTGATATCAGTCCACACATCACAATGCCAGCGACCGGCGGAATCGGGTCAAGGCCGCGACGAAAAATGTTGCCCCTATGGCCGTTAGCAGGCTGCTGAAATACCCCACGCTGAAGCCACCCCCATCAGTGCAATGAGGCAGTTTCGGTCGATTGGGTGTGTCGCGGTCGCGCAAAGCGTCATCCAAGGGGATGTTTTACGTGTTTGAAGGGCCTTTTCCCCGTAT
>JBFHEQ010000144.1:0-7825 GCA_041584075.1 Hydrogenophaga sp. | reverse complement strand
GCGTCCACGACCAGCAAGGCCCCTTCGCACGCGGACAGCGAACGGCTGACCTCATAGGAGAAGTCCACATGACCCGGCGTGTCGATCAGATTCAGGTTGTAGACCTGCCCATCACGTGCCTTGTATTGCAGCGCAGCCGTTTGTGCCTTGATGGTGATACCGCGCTCTTTCTCGATGTCCATCGAGTCCAGCACCTGCTCACTCATCTCGCGATCGGACAGGCCACCACACAGGGAAATGATGCGATCGGCCAGCGTGGACTTGCCGTGATCGATGTGGGCGATGATCGAAAAATTGCGTATGTGATTCATCAGGAAAGCGACTCAACCAAAGGCTACAAGCACCATGCGCCCGCTCTGCGGGCACACATAAAAAAGGGCGCGTCAGCTGTTGACGCGCCCAGAACCAACAATCAATGGCAACTGCGATAGTTGGGGTTTCATTGTAGGCAAAAAGCCCGAAACGCACACCCGCCAAACCCCCATCACAGCTTGTTGCAGCGCAGCAACACAGACACCATCAACAACTTATCCACAGAAAATCAACAGAACATGCGGGCCAATTGTGGATACTCCGCCATGTGCCCTCGATCACTCTCACATCGTGAAGCTCATGACAGCGTCCATGAAGCAATTCCGCACGTGAACCCGTGATTTTATCGAATTCTGCCCAAGAATCTCCGAATACAGTTAGCGAGTGCTCACAAACCCACAGCGACCAGGGTCACAACCGCCCCTTCTTGAGTGTCGCTTCCTCGCCACCGCTTGCTTCTTTTGAGCAAAACCCCGTTGAGGGTCAGGGCTATTCACAGCCGCGACACCCGTTCGCAGACTCGACTCAGCGAGCGGGTTTGATCAGTGTGTATTGCGCCCAGTCGCCACGACGGAACAACACATTGATCGACTTCGCCTTGTCCACCTTGGCCAGCGCAGCCTCAAGCTCTTCGACCGAGGCGGTATCCATGTTGTCGATGGCCACAATCACATCACCTTCACGCAGTCCCGCGCGAGCAGCCGGCCCTTCCGCGCTTTCAACGCGCACGCCTCCGCGCAGGTTGAGCTCCTTTTTCTGTGCAGCAGTCAACTCTTTCAAGGTCAAACCCAGGCTCTGAACCGCACCGGATGCCTGAGGGCGTGGCGCATCCGGCGCGGCTGCCCGTCGCTCGGTGCGCTCTGGCTCCAGCTCGGCCACGGTGATAGCCAGCTCCTTTTGAGCCCCACGACGGAACACCGTCATGCGGCTCTTGTTGCCCGGCTTGGTGTTGCCCACCATCCGGGGCAAATCCACCGACTTGTCGACGTCTTTGCCATCAAACTTCAAAATGATGTCGCCAGGCTCCACGCCGGCTTTTGCGGCCGGCGAATCGGCCTCCACACCACGCACCAAGGCGCCACGGGGTTTGCCCAGGCCAATCGACTCGGCCACCTCTTTGCTCACCTGATCGATCTGCACACCAATCCGCCCGCGGGTGACCCGTCCCGAGGTGCGAAGCTGATCGGATACCCGCACAGCCTCGTCAATTGGTATGGCAAAGGAAATACCCTGGAACCCGCCCGAGCGCGAGTAGATCTGGCTGTTGATGCCGACCACCTCACCGCGCATGTTGATCAGCGGCCCACCCGAGTTCCCGGGATTGATCGCCACGTCGGTCTGGATGAAAGGCAGAAAATCACCCGTGTCCCGCTTTTTGGCACTGACGATACCGGCTGTGACGGTGTTTTCGAGTCCAAAGGGCGAACCGATGGCCATCACCCACTCGCCCACTCGCAGCCGGTTGACATCCCCGATGCGCACAGCATTGAGGCCAGAGGCCTCAATCTTGACGACCGCCACATCGGTGCGCTTGTCCGCGCCCACCAGCTTGGCCTTGAATTCGCGCTTGTCGGGCAACGTCACAATCAGTTCGTCGGCCCCGTCCACCACATGGGCATTGGTCATGATCAGGCCATCGGCGCTCAGGATGAATCCAGAGCCGACCCCACGGGGTTGCGCTTCGTCCATCGGTCCCGGTTCTTGCCTGGGTGAGCGCGGCCCGACGTTCGGTGGAATTGGAATGCCAAATCGCCGAAAGAACTCCAGCATTTGCTCGTCCATCGCAGAGCCACCACCGGCCCCGCTGGCCGACGCGCGCTCCAGGGTGCGGATGTTCACCACCGAAGGACCAACCAGATCCACCAGATCGGTGAAATCAGGCAGCCCTCGAACACTCGAAGCCGTCGTAGACGGAAGCCCCTGAGCCGCTGCCGTGCCAGTCCATGCCAATGGCGTCATGGCCAGCGCGCTGGCCAGGACGGTAGACATCAATGAAGGGCGGGGAAGGTACTTGAGATTCATGGGAATAGATTCAGATCTGCCGAAAACACAAAAAAAGAGGCGGAACGGTTGCGACGGACACACCGCTCGGCGCAAACAACCCTTGCCGGATCAGCGCGAACGCTCCAGAGCATCAGACATGCGCAACAAGGTTTCCATGGGCACCTCGCCCATGGCCGTGACCCAATGGGTGGCCAGACGCCGCCGCAACAGGTGAGTCGCGCCCATCACGGAGCGCCCTTCTTCACCGACCCGATCGGTCCCCAGTGGTTCGATGAACAGCGACACAGAGGCGAGACCATCCGAGAAAACGCACTGCATGGCTTCGACCTGGCCCGGTGACTGATCGCCTCGCTTGCGGGTATGGCAACTCATGGGCTGAAATCCGGCAACCACCGGCTTTACCGTCCACCCTTCAGCTTCCGCCGACGTTTTGACCAGCGCCGGATGAAACACCTCGTAGCCGCGGGTGTCTTTCATCTGCTTCTTGAGCTTGTCCATCCGCACCGGTGCGTCCAGCTTCAACTCGGAAAACGCCAGTTGTTCAAGTACATGCCCCTTGAGGTCGGTGGTCTGCAACTTGACGACCAGTCCGCTGTCCCGCTCTGACCAGATGCGATACCCGAACCGCAACGCATCCCGAGGCACGATGTCCACCACATCCGAGAGGTACCCTGCCACCCGCTCACCGCCCCGCTCTTGCACGTCATAGAAGTCGGGAATCACGTTGGACGGTGTGCGCAACAACTCCGGGAACAACCCCAGCGACTCCCGCTTCTCCACCCACGCACGCTTCTCGTCAGGTGCAAATGTGATCACATCGTTGTTGCGCCGAATGGTCGTGCGCGGCGCACCTGTCAGCGTTTCGATCCGCTCCATCTGTTGCTCACCATCGCACACATGCCATATCCTCGAAGCGGACATGACCATCCCCGTGGAAACAACCAGGGTGCCGGTGTAATTGCGCTGCCGTGAGGCCTCGTGCATCCGGGTGAGCCAGTCGTTGACAGATCGCGCAGGTGACACCGCAGAGGCGACCGGGGTCTGGGCATGCAGACCCAGCCAGGGTCCCGACAGCACCAGGGCCAAGGCAAGCGACTTCAACAAGCGAACCATGCTCCGGTGGCCCTCTTCGCAACCCACAAATGCCCTGTTGTTCTCACACTCCATCCGTTCCACCATGTTGATCAACATGAATCAGCGCCGCTCAGCAGCTTCGTGTGTTGCACTGCGCAAGAACCCGGCAGGCATCTGCAGGGCGGACATGGACCCATACTGCCGGTGCTCGGCCAGCAGTTGTTCCAGGCGTGCGTCACGGATCAGTGTCCCCTGGGCCGTGTTCACCACGACAGCGGATTCCTCCACAACGAGACCTGCTGTCGGGGCCGAGGCCAGCACAGGCCCCGACACCTGGGTGGGGCTGCCTGGTGCATCGCGCAGAACCGTCCAGCTCACGGCCATCACAGCAGCCAGGGACGCCACTCCGGCAACCCATTTCCAGCGCATGACCGGGTCATTGGCCGCAGGCGAGCGCAAGTGCGCCACCCGCACATCCGGCGCAGCACTCAGAGTCCCGGGCACGTCTGATGGCAAGGCAGACATCACACCCGCAAGGAAGTCCTTCGAAGTACAGCGGGAACCGGCAACCGGGCGCCCCTGGATCGCCTGTCCAATCACCTGGTAGGTCAACCACTGGCGGTGCAGCTCATGCGCGTCACCGGGCACCCGCAACACGCCATCGCACTCTGGGCCGGACAGCTCGCCATCCACAAGTGCAGACAACGCACTATCAGCAGCAGTGCATGAAAGATCCTGCAGTGTCTTGTCTTGTACGGCATTCATTGTTGACATCCCATAGTGTCGAAAATCCGGGTTTTCATCATCTCGAACAACCCACCATCACCAGCGCTTGCCAGTCTGACGTTCCAGCATCGGTTTGATCCGGCTGGATATCGCCTCACGGGCCCTGAATATGCGCGAACGCACAGTCCCGATCGGGCAATCCAGCGCTTGCGCAATCTCTTCGTAGCTCAACCCATCCATTTCGCGCAGGCTGATGGCCATGCGCAACTCTTCCGGCAAGGCATCCATCGCGGCATTCACTGCCTCGGCGATTTCCTTGCTGGCCAACACCGCTTCAGGCGTTTCGCCATCGGTTGCCTGAGCATTTGGTTCGAATTCCTGCGCGGAAGTTTCATCGTCGTCACCAGCCTTCATCTGCGCTTGGTAGATCAAGGGATCGCGCTTGAGTTCCAACAACTGTTTTTTGGCCGTGTTGACCGCAATGCGGTACAGCCAGGTGTAGAACTGGGCATCCCCCCGAAACTGACCCAGAGCCTTGTAAGCCCGAATGAACGTTTCCTGGGCGATGTCCGGAACAAGGTCCACGTCGCGCACCATGCGCCCGATCAGGCGCTCCACCCGGCGCTGGTATTTGATAACCAGCAGTTCAAAAGCCCGCTGTTCTCCTGCCAACGTGCGCTGCACCAGCATAACGTCACTGTCTGGGGGTGGAGGCGCTGTGTGTTCGTCTTGAGAGGTCATGTGTAGTGAAGGCGGCCGCCGCAATATACCCCATGAACCCGAAGCAGCCTCGATTCAAGCATGAACTTCTTTGCCCGACATGTCCTCATCGGGCTGCCACCAGTGCTCGCCGAAAATCATCCCAGCGGTCGGGATCCCGCGCGCACTCTACCCACAACCAATATGCGCCGCCATCCGGGCAAAGCGCCCTGAGCAGGCAACGGGACTGCAGGTCAAGCACCGTGATCACCTGGACCAGGTCCATACTTCGAACCCGCCCAGCCGGCTGCCAACGCCACAGACCGGGAGAGGCCTCTCGCACACGGGGCGCGCCCGAGGCATCCCAGTGCAAGCGCCCTTGCAAGGATCGATGCCAATGCCAGGCGGCCATGCCCGCCCAAGCACCACAGAGCACCACGCCTCCCACTGTCTGCCATGCGGTCAAGGGAGCCGATCGCCCCAAAGCTGCCATGGCCTGCATGGCAGCGAAAGCAACCCAGCCTGCGGCGCCCAACCCAGCAAGCCCCCATCCGTAGAAAACACAACGCCCCACCGGATAGGAAACCGACGGGGCGTTGTACATGGGAGACTTCAGGCCTTCGCAAATGCGCTCGCGCCTGAACAGGTTGTTCAGACCCGCTTGAATACCAGCGTGCCGTTGGTGCCACCAAAACCAAAATTGTTTTTGACAGCCACATCAATCTTCAGGTCCCTGGCCGTGTTGGCGCAGTAGTCCAGATCGCACTCGGGATCCTGGTTGAAGATATTGATGGTGGGTGGGCTCTTCTGCTCGTGCATCGCCAGCAACGTGAACACACTCTCAATGCCACCGGCGCCACCCAGCAAATGACCCGTCATGGACTTCGTCGAGTTCACCACCGTTTTTTTGGCATGGTCCCCCAATGCGGCCTTGATCGCATTGGTTTCGTTGAGGTCGCCCAATGGGGTCGATGTACCGTGGGCATTGAGATACTGAATCTCGTCTGCATTCACACCGGCATTCTTCAACGCCATCAGCATGGAGCGGCGAGGCCCATCCACGTTGGGAGCGGTCATGTGATAGGCATCGGCGCTCATGCCGAATCCGACCACCTCACCGTAAATTCTGGCCCCACGCGCTTTGGCATGCTCATACTCCTCGAGCACCACAACGCCAGCCCCTTCGCCCAGAACGAAACCATCGCGGTCTTTGTCCCACGGACGGGAAGCGGTCTTGGGATCGTCGTTGCGGGTGGACAAGGCTCGGGCAGCAGCAAATCCACCCACGCCCAGAGGCGAAACGGTGGCCTCTGAACCACCGGCAACCATCACATCGGCATCGCCGTATTCGATCATCCGGGCAGACATGCCAATGGCATGCAGGCCCGTGGTGCACGCGGTCACGATCGAAATGTTGGGCCCCTTGAATCCGAACTTGATCGAAACATGACCCGAAATCATGTTGATGATCGATGCAGGCACGAAAAACGGGGAAACCCGGCGAGGGCCACGGGTGGTGAGCTCACCATGGGTAGCCTCGATCATCGGAAGTCCGCCAATGCCTGAGCCAATATTGCACCCGATGCGCGTGGCCTGCTCTTCGCCGAGGGCTTCGCCCGTGGGCAAGCCGGCGTCGGCCACAGCTTGGGCCGCGGCCGCAATGCCATAGTGAATGAAGGCATCCATCGTGCGCGCTTCTTTCGAAGTCATGTACGACTCAACCTCAAAACCTTTGACCTCGCCAGCGAACTGGCAGGAAAAGCCCGAAGCATCAAACTTCGTGATGTGATCTATGCCGGACTTGCCGGCCAGGATATTGGCCCAGGATTCCGCCACCGTGTTGCCCACGGGGCTGATACATCCCAGACCTGTCACGACTACGCGACGTCGGCTCATTAAAAATCCCCTTGCGTCTTGGACACTGAATCAGGTCAGGCCCGCAGCCAGAAACTGGCGCGATGCGGCGACGCATGTTGGTGCCCAGGGCATTTCGAGCGGCAAGACCCACCCGAAACTGGCCATTGGCACACGCTCATGCAGCTCAGGCCTTTTTATGGGTCGTGGCGTAATCGATGGCGTTTTGCACCGTGGTGATCTTCTCGGCATCTTCGTCGGGAATCTCGATACCAAACTCGTCTTCCAAAGCCATCACCAGCTCCACGGTGTCCAGCGAGTCCGCGCCCAGGTCGGCCACAAAAGACTTCTCATGGGTAACCTGACCCTCTTCCACGCCAAGTTGTTCGGCAATGATTTTCTTCACACGTGCTTCGATATCGCTCATAAGTCCCTCTGAGGGTGGTTGGATGACAGGCCGTCATTTTAGCCGGGCTAGAGAGTGGTCTCTAGCCGGCCCGCCGGACGGCTTTTCTCGGCGTCAAAATACGCGAATTTACGGCTTCAGGCCATGAACATGCCACCATTGACATGCAACTCCTGCCCGGTGACATAAGCAGCCTGCGGACTCGCCAGGTACGCAACCGCGTGTGCGATGTCAGCGGGCTTGCCCAAATGCCCCAACGGAATCTGGTTCAGCAAGGCTTGCTGCTGATCTTGTGGCAGCGCTGCCGTCATGTCAGTCTCGATGAAACCAGGCGCCACACAGTTGACCGTGATGTTGCGGCTGCCGAGTTCACGCGCCAGGGCGCGGGTCATGCCGGCCACACCGGCCTTGGCTGCGGCGTAGTTGGATTGTCCCGCGTTGCCTGAGGCTCCCACCACACTGGTGATGCTGATGATGCGCCCATAACGCTGCTTCATCATGGTGCGGATCACAGCGCGGCTCATGCGGAACACCGCCTTGAGATTGGTGTCCATCACGGCATCCCAGTCGTCGTCCTTCAACCGCATGGCCAGCATGTCCCGGGTGATACCCGCGTTGTTCACCAGAATTTGCAGTCCACCATGCGTCTTGGTGATGGCATCGATCAGCGCTTCGGCGGCGGCCGCGTCGGTGACATCCAGCTTGACGCCCTCACAAGCGGGGTTGACGCCCGAGACAGAACGCAGCGTG
>JBFHEQ010000143.1:0-7830 GCA_041584075.1 Hydrogenophaga sp. | reverse complement strand
GCCTGGATGCAAGGCTTCGGTGTAGGCAGCAAGGCCCTCGCGCAGTTCAGGCAAACCGAGATTGTGGGCGTAGAACGTCTCACCGGCCTGGAGGGACGCCATGGCCGCCTCCCGCACAACAGCCGGCGTGACTTCGTCGCTCTCGCCAAACCAGAACTTCAGCACCCCTTCGCGGCCCAGCCCTTCGTTGGCCACCTCTCGGATGCGCGATGCCTCCAGCGCTTCGATCACCTGACGCATTCAACGCTCCCAATGGGTTCTGTGCCCTGCCCTGCCTTGCCTTGACCACGGTCCAGGACCGCGCGAACCAAGGATCAAGGCCGTTGCATGTTGCAGCTGTGCGGCCATTCTGCCTGCTGCGCGCTCAGCTGGCGCACCACGCGGAAGCCAAAACCCGAGCCCTCGACGTCGTACGCCGTGCCCGGCGCCCCCTTGCGATCCATGACGGCCACAGCGAGCGACTGCTGCAGCTGGTGATCCCCCGCCCGCATGCGCGCCTTTTGCCCGGCAAGAACGACCTCGGCTTTTTCCATCTCCGTGGCAACGCGAGCGGCGTCGAGGGAACCGGCCCGCTCGATCGATTGCGCCAGCACCTCGATCATGAGCTGCATGCGCATGTGGACATAGTCGTCCTCGGGCTTGGGGAAGCGCTGTCGAAACGATTGGTAGAACGCTGCGGATTCTGTCGTCGGGGTGTTCGGGAACCAGTCGGCCACCGCAATCACCTTGCCAATGCCCGCATCGCCCATGGCCGCGGGCGCCCCCAGCGCATTGCCATAAAAGGTGTAGAAGCTGCCATCGAAGCCAACCTCGCGGGCGGCCTTGACCAGAAGGGTGAGGTCGTTGCCCCAATTGCCCGTGAGCACAGCCTGTGCGCCGCTGGCCTTGATCTTGGCGGCGTACGGCAGGAAATCTTTCACGCGCGCCACGGGGTGCAGCTCTTCACCGACGATGGCGATGTCGGGGCGCTTCTCGCCCAACTGGCGCCTGGCCTCGCGCAAGACCCCCTGACCGAAGCTGTAGTCCTGACCGATCAGGTACACATTCTTCAAGGCCTTGTCTTCCCGCAGCACACTCATCAAAGCGGCCATGCGCATGTCGGCATGCGCATCAAAGCGGAAGTGCCAGAAACTGCATTTTTCGTTGGTCAGCGACGGGTCCACGGCCGAGTAGTTCAGGTACACCAGGTTGCGGGCGGGGTCGCGCTCGTTGTGCTTGCCGATGGCATCGATCAGGCCCGCAGCGGCGGCCGACGAATTGCCCTGGGTGACGATGCGGATGTCCTTATCCACGGCCAAGCGCAGGCTGGACAGCGCCTCTTCCGTCTGGCCCTTGCTGTCAAAGCGCTCGATCACCAGCGGGCGGTTGCCACCCGACCACTTCACGCCACCCCGGGCATTGACCCGCTCAGTGGCCCAGATCAGGTTGCGGTAGACCGCTTCCCCGGTGTTGGCAAAGGGGCCGGACAGGCCTTCGATCATGCCGATCCGGATGGGCTCACCTGTGGGCGTACTTTGGGCAAAAGTTGGCGAAATGAGGGTGGCACCCAGCAGGCAGCCGATCAGTGCCGTGCGGCGCTTCAAGTTTGAGAAAAGCATGGGAACAAAAGAGATATCGGGTTCAAAGGGACGGCATGGATGCACCAACATCCAGCACCACCGACGTGTCACATTGGCGACAACCCGGTGAATGTAATTCATAATTAGAAAAGACTCAAGGCACCCAGATCCAGCTTACTGAGGCACCCTGCCAGCCGATTCGGCTCAGATGGCCTCAGCGGACAGCGCCGACAACGGCCAACGGGGCAACACATCGAACCGGTACGCTGCCTCACCCGATTCGAGTTTCAGCAAGCCCGCCTGAAACCGCAGCCCAGCAGCCAGCGCAATCATGGCACCGTTGTCGGTGCACAAATGCAGTTCGGGGTAATGCACGCGCCAGCCCCGGCGCGCGCACTCCGCATTGAGCTGCTCCCGCAACAAGGTATTGGCTCCCACCCCTCCGGCCACCACGAGGCGCTTGAGGCCAGACTGCTTCACAGCCGTGACAGACTTCCTGACCAGGACATCGACGATGGCGGCCTGAGCGCTGGCGGCCACGTCGGCCTTTTGAGCCAGGTCCAGCTCTGTCGCCAACTGAGGCGTGGCAGGCCCGTCCAGGCGCGCATGGGCCAGGCGCTTGACCTGGGTCAGCACCGCTGTCTTCAGGCCCGCGAAAGAAAAATCGAGGTCACCGCTGTGCAACAAAGGGCGCGGAAACTTGTAGGCTGTGGCGTTGCCCTGCTCCGCCAGCCTTGACAGGGCCGGGCCACCGGGATACCCCAAGCCCAGCAGCTTGGCGGACTTGTCAAACGCCTCCCCCGCAGCGTCATCGATGGTTTCTCCCAGCAGGGCGTAGCGCCCCACGCCGTCCACGCGCATCAACTGGGTGTGGCCACCCGACACCAGCAGGGCCACAAAGGGGAACTCCGGTGGGTCGGCGCTGAGAAACGGGGACAGCAGGTGGCCCTCAAGGTGGTGCACTCCCATGGCCGGCTTGTCCAGGGCCATGGCCATGGCACAGGCAACACCCGAGCCCACCAGCAAGGCGCCAGCCAGGCCCGGGCCCCGTGTGTAAGCAATGGCATCGACTGCGCTCAAAGGCAGGGCCGCTTGCGCCATCACCGATTCCGTCAGTGGCAAGACGCGGCGGATGTGGTCGCGGCTGGCCAGCTCGGGCACCACGCCACCGTAGGCCTGGTGCATTTCGATCTGGCTGTGCAGTGCATGACCGAGCAACCTGGGCGTGGCCGCACCACTGGCGTCCACCAGGGCAACGCCAGTTTCGTCGCAAGACGATTCAAATCCGAGAATCAACATGGAGAGGAGTGTACGGGTCGCACAGCACCCGCCACTCCGTCGCGGTCACTCCATGGGAAAACGGACCAGGCGCTTTGGGTCGGGAATGCGGATCTCCCGTTTGTCCATCTCGATCAGGCCCTTGGACTCCAGCTCATGCAAAACGCGTGAGAAATACTCGGGCGTCATGGACAAACGCGACGCGATTGCTGCCTTGCTGACCGGGAGCACCACGCGCTGGGATTTCTCTGCCGACTCTTCGTCGCCCGATTTCACGTCGTCAGGCAGATCGCGCATGAGGTAGCCAATCACCCGCTCCACCCCGCTGTGCAAGGCATAGGCCTGCACATCGCTGACCAGGCCATGCAGGCGGCGGGACAATCCGGCCAGCATGCGCATGCAAAATCGCGTATCCCGGCCGATCTCTTTCAGCAGCGTCGCCTTGCCGACGCTGAGCACAACGGTATCGGTCAACGCTTGGGCATTGATGAAATACGGCCTGTCCGTGAACATCAAGGCCTCACCGAAGCTGTTGCCCGGGCCCACGATCTCGATGATTTTTTCCTGCCCCGCGGGCGAGATCGCAAACAGCTTGACCTGCCCCATCACCGTCACATGGAATTCGTTGCAGGGCTCCCCGAGATGAAAAACCGCATCACCCCGCGCGAGGCGCCTGAGCTTGCAACCCTGGGCCAATCGTTGCAGTTCCGCTGGATCCATGTCGTGAAACAAGGGCAGCATGGACAGGTAGCGTGGCAGGTCGAATTGATCGAAATCCATGGACTGAGTGATTGGCGAAGGCGGCGACAGGGGGAACCCGGAGCCACCCGTGACAACCTTGGGCAACTGCAGCGACGGGTGGGCAAAAGTGCCACTGTACCTGCTTCGCCCTGCGACGAGAATCCCGTCAAACTCCGCTTTGCCGCATGAAGCGGGTGTAAACCGTGGCCAGGCGCCCCACCAGATCCTGCGGCCGGTGCACCAGGGCATAGCCTTGCTGGCCAAACAGCATAGGCAGGTAGTCGTGGGCCGACTCGTCGATGGTGATGCAGAACGGGATCAAGCCTGCGGCCCTGGCGGCCTGCACGGCATGACGTGTGTCCTCCAGGCCATAACGACCTTCGTAAACATCCAGGTCATTGGGCTTGCCGTCGGTGAGGATCAGCAACAGCCGCTGTCGCTCAGGTCGTTGACCCAGCCGCTCGGTGGCCAGGCGGATCGCCGCTCCCATGCGGGTGTAGTAACCCGGCTTGATGGCTCCGACCCGGTCGCAACTGGCGGCATTCCATGGCTCGTCAAAGCCTTTGAGGTGCTGGATACGCACGTTCTGGCGGCGCACCGACGAAAAGCCCAGCATCTCGAAGGGATCGCCGCTGGCGGCCAGGGCCTCTCCAAACACATACAGTGCTTCGCGGATCACGTCGATCACGCGGGCCGTCTGTGTGGCGTAGGCGTCGGTGGAGAGAGACAGATCGGCGAGCAACAAGGTGACCAGGCTGCGCTCGGTGCGAACGCGGCGCATGAAGACCGGAGGTGCCTCGCTGGTCGGGCTGCTGGCCGCATCGACCTGGTGGCGCACCCAGGCATCGAGATCGATGTCGTCGCCTTCCGATTGACCGCGGGAGCGCCCAGTCCCCGCTCGAAGAACTTCCAGACGCCGGCGCACGCGCTTGGCCGTGGCTCTCAGGGCGGGAGTGGGTGCGTAGGATTCGGTGGGTTTGGCCACAAAGGTCTGCAAGGCACAGTGTTCAGGGACCAGGGCGTTGCGCCGGTAGTCCCACTCCGGGAAACGCTGGCCCGGCCCCAATGGCCTGTCGTCTGCTGCCGCACTGGGCAAGTCCAGATCGAACTTGACCCGCGAGGCCGCTGTCTCGCCGTCGGGCGCGATGGCCAGGACATCCATGTCGTTGGCCACGTTGCTGGCGTTGTCGTCGGGATCATCGTCCGTGGCGCGATTGACCTTGATGAACTCGCCCCAGGACATCACCGACTCGGCCCGGAAGAACATCATCAACGGGGCCTTGTCGCGGTCGTCGCTCACCGCCTGAGCGCGGCGGCGGCGCGCATCGCTGACGGAGGGCTTGCGCGCATCATTGGTGGATGGCGCCGGATCGCGGCGCGATGCGGCGACATCCGGACCCAGACCCGCGTCCAGCCACAACCACACCGGCGCAACTTCGTGTGGCTCGACGCCCCCGATCTCTCCCGCCTCTCGATCAACCAGACCGTCCGCCAGAGCGCGTTGCACCAAGGCCTCTGCTGCTGCGGCCCGGCCCTTCATCTGCCCCACACGGGGACGCAAGGCCTGCTGTGCGCCCAGAACGTCCGCGTAGCGCCGGGCCAGCCCAGGGAAACGCTGCAATACGGCACCTGTGGCGCGCACGTTGTCGGCCACCCAGTCACCGGAGGGTTCGATCGTCGCGGCCATGGCGGCCAGCCACAGGTAGAGTGCGCGATTGAGCGCCTCATCTTCGAACACGGCCACCGTCGGCGGCAACGACAAGGCTTCTGGCTCCAATCGCCCTGTGGCGGCGTGGGTACCGCTGCCGGCGATGCGCTGCAACCAGCCGCGTGGACCGCCACTGCGCACGTCGGTAGCGGGCGCCACGCGCACGGCATGCCCCCCACCCCCGGCACGAAACAGCATCCCGATCGCCCGCTGCATGTCGGGCAAATGCACCGCAGCATGCGGATGCTGGCGGTTGGCGGCCTTGTTGATGAAACGGTGCCACTGGGCACCCACCCACTCTTCCATCAGACACCTGCTTTCTGCTGTGGCACCGCCTCGGCGGCCAGTTCGGCTTTGCGTTGGCGCAGCGTCTCGCGCACCGCATCGGCACCAACCTTCCACTCCAGCAGGGGTTCGCGGCCCTTGACTGCCTGCGTTTCTTCGCAGGAATCCAGACACTGGCCGCACTGCACGCAGGAGAACATCATGCGTTTGATGTTGCGCGGATGCAGGCGCATCGGACACCCGTTGTCGCAGGCACTTCCCTGCTCATAGACGGCGGTGCTGCAACTGCGGCAATCGCGTGCCTGGTCGCGGTCGAACGACACCACCATGCCCTTGGGGTTGGCCATCCAGGCCAGACTCTGGAACAGCCCCACCGCGCAGCCAAACCGGCAGAACAGGTGGCGGGCAAAGGCAAACTCCAGGGTGAAAACCGCCGTCGCGATGAGCAGAAAGCGGGTCTGGTTGGGCGTGGACGTGCCCGCGACCAGGTTGCCCCAGACCTCGTCAGGTGGCAACAAATAGGTCAACAGGGTGATCGCCCAGGCGAAACCGAACACCAGGCACAGGGCGCCGAACACCGGCCACCAGCGCGCTGAAGGCTTCACATTCGCGCGCTGCGTGCGGTGTTTGTCCCAGACGCTGAGCTTGCCGCTGGCGCGGTGCAAGGCGTTGTTGAGGGTTTCAACCAGGGTGAAATGCGGGCACAACCAGCCGCAATACAAGCGGCCGTAGCGGTAGGCCACGGCCAGGAAGCCGACCACCAGCGCGATGCCTGGCAGAAAGGCCCGCAACATGATTTGAATGGCCGCTTGCTGGGCCGTGATCTCGCCAGCCTTGAAGGCGTCGATGCCCAGGGACCAGCGCTGCCCCAGAAACCAGAGCTGGGCTTCGTTGAGATCAAAGCGCAGCAGGTTCAGCGCGGGCGCCAGCAAAAACAGGGCAAAAAAGCCCAATTGAAAGAAAAGGCGGCGGCGTTGCATGGTGAAGTGACTGAGGAGATGGCAGCGCCGCCGCCGCAAAAAAAAGTTTATCCAACCACCGCTGTGACGACTTCATCCAGTGCAGCGGCGGTTTCGGCGTCGTCGGTGAGTGCGTCCACGATCGCGGCGCGGCAGGCCACAGCCAATGGCAGTCCACTGGCGACCAGGCGGGCCGCCATGACCAGCAAACGGGTGCTGGCTGTTTCCTCCAGGTCGTGGTCGGTCAAGCGGCGCAAGGCCGTGGCCAGTTGCACCAGGCGAGAAGCCAGTGCGGCGTCCACGCCGGCTTCCTGTTCGATGATGCCCTGCTCCACCCGGGGATCGGGGTAACCAAAGGTCAGGGCGATGAAGCGTTGGCGCGTACTGGGCTTGAGACTCTTCAGCAGGTTCTGGTAGCCGGGGTTGTAACTGATGACCAGCATGAAACCGGGCGGCGCAACCAGTTGTTCACCGGTGCGCTCGATCGGCAAGACGCGCCGGTCATCGGCCAGCGGGTGCAAGACCACCGTGGTGTCCTTGCGCGCTTCAACCACTTCGTCGAGGTAACAGATGGCGCCGGTCCGCACAGCGCGAGCCAGCGGTCCGTCGGCCCAGACCGTACCTTGTCCGCCGATCAGGTGGCGGCCCACCAGATCGGCCGCACTCAGGTCATCGTGGCAGCTCACCGTGATCAGCGGGCGGCCGAGGCGGGCCGCCATGTGCTCCACAAAGCGGGTTTTGCCGCAGCCCGTCGGTCCCTTGATCAACACCGGCAGGCGCTGGCGAAATGCATGCTCGAAAAGCAAGGTTTCGCCAGCCTGCTCGGCGTAGAAAGGCACACCGGCTTGCGCCAGTTGCCGTTGTTCACTGTGGTCCATATTTGACAAAGCCATCCCGTTTTGATCGTGCTATCGACACCAGACACGCTTGAAGCAGTCTACCCAGGGCACCGCCGTGCCGGCTTTGCCGGACGGCCAGTGCCGCCCCCTTGAGGGGGTCGCGCGGAGCGCGGCAGGGGTGCATCAGTTCAAGCGCGCTGTGCGGGTTGACCGCGCAACATGCCCATGCCGCCGCTGCGCACCGGAGCTGCATCGTCTTTCAAGACATGCTCACCGCCGATGAAGAAGCTGGCGAAGTACATGAACTGGCCGAGCAGGAAGATCACGCCACCCACGATGCGCACCCAGTAGAACAGCGCCAGCTGGTCTTGCGTGGCCATGAAGCCCATGGCGGTCCCGTCGGAGGGCATGCGTTGCAGCCACACCTGCAGGATGCCGGCGCCCGTGAGGGCGAGCACCAT
>JBFHEQ010000142.1:0-7843 GCA_041584075.1 Hydrogenophaga sp. | reverse complement strand
TCGTTTTTTCTCTGATTTTGATTGTCAGGTGGGTGGTGTCCTGAAGGGCGCGCACCGATCGGCACAACGGTTTTTCTCTCAAATATTCATACAAGCGAAAGCATTGGAGTGAGCATGTCAGCAACCACACACGGCACCACGCCTTACTACTTCGTCCCCGGACCATCGCGCCATCCCGTGATGGCGGCCATCGGGCTGTTTTTCGTCATTCTGGGCGCGGGGCAGTGGATCAACGGAGCGGGTTGGGGCGCCTATTCACTGGCGTTTGACATGGCCTTCTGGCTGATCGTGCTGTTCCAGTGGTTCAGCGAGTCGGTGTCTGAGAGCGAAAGCGGGAAGTACGGGCACAAGATCGACCTCTCTTACCGCTGGAGCATGAGCTGGTTCATCTTCTCCGAGGTGATGTTTTTTGGTGCATTCTTCACCGCGCTGTGGTGGGCACGCGTCCATTCGGTGCCTGCGCTGGGCAACATTGAGAATGCGCTGATCTGGCCCGATTTCACGGCAATCTGGCCCAGCCTGCAAGCGGGTGCGACCGCCTCGCCTGCTGGCATCGTGGACCCTTTCCAGACCATGGGCCCTTTCTGGCTGCCCACGATCAACACGGCGCTGCTGCTGACCTCGGGTGTCACCCTGACCATCGCCCACCACGCCCTGCAGGCGGGCAACCGCGGCAAGACCATAGCCTTCATGTGGATGACGGTGATCTTGGGTATCGTGTTCCTGTTTGTGCAAGGGTATGAGTATTACCACGCCTACCAGGCGTACAACCTCAAGCTCACGTCCGGTATTTTCGGCTCGACCTTCTACATGCTGACCGGCTTCCACGGCTTCCACGTGTTTGTCGGCATGCTGATGCTGCTGTTCATCACTTTGCGCCTGCAAAAGGGTCACTTCACCGCCAAGCGCCATTTCGGCTTCGAAGGCGCTGCCTGGTATTGGCACTTTGTGGACGTGGTCTGGCTGGGTCTCTATATCCTCGTGTACTGGATGTAAGGTGCCATGCTTGGCTTGGGCCAAGCTGGGCTTTTGAGCTTGGTTCAATCAAAAAAGGCGCCGTCAGGCGCCTTTTTGTTGCGAAACCAGGACTCTCAGCGACCCAGAGGCAAGCCCGTGGGCTGTATCCAGCCCATCTTGTAGCTGATGAGCACGACCACAAACAGCAAAACAGAGAAGCCCACGCGGAAGGCCAAGGCTCGCGCCATGTGGTTTTTTCGCGGAGCTGCCGTGGCGTCGTCCTCGGCCGGGTTGGCAACGCCCCCGCGCATCATGGCCACCAGGGCGACCGCCAAACTGCCAATGATGGCCACAAAAGCCACAATCACAAGGTATGTCATGCATGCATTATCCGACGCTCTTCACATCCTTCCGGTCAGCCGGGGTATGGGCGGGGGCGTGGTTGTGACGCCGGCGGGCCGCAACGCAAGGGCGTTCGCTTGTCCAGCCTGATCCCTCGTCGCTGGGTGATTGCCCTGGCCACCCTGATCACCATGGCGGTCACGGCCTCGCTGGGGGTATGGCAACTGTCCCGTGCGGCTGAGAAGCAGGCGCTGGAAAACCTGATAACGGCCCGTGCCTCGCTGCCCGCCTGGGATGAGCTGGCGCTGGCCCGCACACGGGACCTGAGCGAGGGTTTGCACCGGCCTGTGCAGTTGCAGGGTGAGTGGGTGCCCGAGGCCAGCGTGTTTCTGGACAACCGGCCCATGGGTGGGCGCAGTGGCTTCTTGCTGGTCACGCCGTTGCGGTTGCGGGGCAGCGAACAGGCGATCCTGGTTCAACGGGGTTGGGTCCCGCGCGACTTCAATGATCGCACCCGGGTGCCGGTGGTGGACAGTCCGCGAGGGCTGGTCGCGGTGACCGGGCGTTTGGCCCCGCCGCCCAGCCTGTTATTCGAGCTGGGCGAAGCCCAGCCGGGCGTGATCCGGCAAAATATCGACCTCCCGGCATTTGCCTCGGAAACGGGGCTTGCGCTGGTGCAGGCCTCGGTGCTGCAAACCGGGCCTCCAGATGCTGCGTTGCAGCGCGACTGGCCGCGTTTTGCGGCCGGCGTGGCCAAGCACCACGGGTACGCGTTCCAGTGGTTTGCGATGTGCGCAGCCACGGCGGTGTTGTACCTCTGGTTCCAATTCATTTCTCCCCGCCGAAAGCGTCGCTCCGATGGCACAGACTCCTGATGAACCCTTGACCCTGACCGTGCACAGCCTCCCCAGCCTGGATGAGAGCGGAGCGGTCAAGGCGGTGAACGTGCGCGCCGGTCGCTGGAAACTCCTGTTGTTGCTGCTGGTGAGTGTGGCCCCGGTGGTGGCTTCCTATTTCACCTACTACGTGATCCGGCCCGAAGGTCGCCGCAACTATGGCGAGCTGATCGATCCCCAGCGCGCTCTGCCAGCATTCATTGCGACGGACGCTCAAGGGCGCGAAGTGCCATTGACGCAGCTCAAGGACCAATGGCTGCTGATCAGTGTGGCCGACACAGCCTGTGATGAGGCTTGTAATCAGCGCCTGTTTGTGCAACGCCAGCTGCGCGAAGGTTTGGGCAAGGAGAAGGGCCGGCTGGACTGGGTCTGGTTGCGCACCGGCGACGCAGCGCTTCCCGAGGCGCTTCAAAAGGCGACCGAAGCGGCCACGGTGTTGCACGTGGATGCGGCGCAACTGTCGACCTGGCTGCAGCCTGCGGCGGGCCACCAGCTGACCGATCATCTCTATGTGGTGGATCCGATGGGCAACTGGATGATGCGATTCCCGGCAGACGCCGAACCCGCCAAGGTCAAGCGGGATCTGGACCGCTTGCTGCGGGCATCGGCCTTCTGGGACACCGAAGGCCGCCCCGCAACGGCTTCCACTGCGCCGGCTGCACCGGCCAGTGGTGGTTAACCACAGTTTTGCGCTCCATGGACGCTTCGTCTTCTCTCTACGACCTGTCTCCGCTGCTGCGGATGATGCTGCTCGGCATTCTGATCGCGCTCGGACCGCTTGCGTGGGTGTGGTTGCGCAACCGGCATGCGTCGCCTGCGCAGCGTTTGCGGCTGCTCACGCTGTTCACCCTGTTCCTGACCTTTGATCTGGTGTTGTTCGGTGCCTTCACGCGGCTCACCGACTCGGGCTTGGGCTGCCCGGACTGGCCAGGATGTTACGGCCACATGAGCCCGGTGGGTGCCAAGGAGGCCATTGCGGCCGCCCAGAGTGCTATGCCCACCGGACCCGTGACCCACTCCAAAGCCTGGGTCGAAATGGTGCACCGTTACCTGGCCACCGGCGTGGGCGTCCTGATTCTGGCCCTGGCGCTGGGGAGCTGGAGCGAGCGCAAGCGCCTGAGCGTCTGGCACGGCTGGCCGTTGCTGACCTTGTTCTGGGTCTGCCTGCAGGGTGCCTTTGGTGCTCTGACGGTGACCATGAAGCTGTTCCCGGCCATCGTGACCATGCACTTGCTGGGAGGCATGGTGTTGCTGGCTTTGTTGCGCCTGCAGGCAACAGGCTATGCGCTGGCGGCGCCCGACAGTCCGGGCAAAACAGGTTTGAGCACAGTGGCACGCACGGCCTTGTGGCTGGTGTTTGCCCTGGTCTGGCTGCAGATAGCGCTGGGCGGCTGGGTCAGCACCAACTATGCGGTGCTGGCCTGCAGCGAGTTTCCGACCTGCCAAGGCAGCTGGTGGCCCGAGATGGATTTCCGCCAGGGCTTTTCCTTGTGGCGTGAACTGGGCCTCAACGCCGAGGGCGATGCCATACCGTTTGTCGCCTTGACGGCCATCCACTACGTGCACCGCCTGAGCGCCTACGTGGTGTTTGTCGGGCTGGGCTGCGTGGCCTGGCTTTTGTGGGCCGTGCCGGCCCTGCGTGGCACGGCGAAGGCCTTGCTGGCACTGGCCCTTTTGCAACTCACCAGTGGTATGGTCAATGTGGTGCTCGACTGGCCCCTGCTGGCCGCTGTGGCCCACACCGGAGGTGCGGCGGCCCTGGTCGTGGTGCTGACGGGTGCCCTGGTCACCACGCGCACCGATTCTGAACCGGCCGGCGACGCGGCCTACAACCTGTCCCAAGCGATCCGATGAGCAGCGCGCCTTCCTCCAATCCTTCGACCTCCGCAACACCGGTCATGGCCACGCCGGTCTGGCGCCAGTTTTACGCGCTGACCAAACCGCGCGTGATCCAGCTGATCGTGTTTTGCGCTTTCATTGGCATGGTGCTGGCGGTGCCTGGGTTGCCCAGCTGGGCCCAGGTGCAGCTGGCGGCCATCGCCTGCTTTGGCATCTGGCTGGTGGCGGGGGCTGCGGCAGCGTTCAACTGCGTGGTCGAGCAGCAGATCGACGCCAAGATGCGGCGCACCGCCTGGCGCCCGACCGCCCGGGGCGAGCTCTCCAACGTCCAGACCCTGGGTTTTTCCGCCGTGCTCTGCGGGATCGGCTCGGCGATCCTCTATGTGTGGGTCAACCCGCTGACCATGTGGCTCACGTTCGCCACCTTTGTGGGCTATGCGGTGATCTACACCGTCATCCTCAAGCCGCTGACGCCCCAGAACATCGTCATCGGTGGGGCCTCGGGCGCCATGCCGCCGGTTTTGGGCTGGGCCGCCATGACCGATGTGGTGGCTCCTGAAGCGCTGATCCTGTTTCTGATCATCTTTCTGTGGACACCGCCCCATTTCTGGGCCTTGGCGCTGTACCGGGTGGAGGATTACCGCAAGTCGGGTCTGCCCATGCTGCCGGTGACGCACGGCTCGGAATTCACCCGCCTGCAGATCCTGCTCTACACCTTTGTGCTGTTTGCCGCCTGTCTGATGCCGTTTGTGATGCGCATGAGCGGCTACCTCTACCTGGCCGCGGCCGTGGTGCTGAGCATCGGGTTTTGCCTTTATGCGTTTGCCTTGTGGCGCGATTATTCGGACGCTTTGGCGCGCAAGACTTTCCGGTTTTCGCTGATCCACCTGTCGCTGCTGTTTGCGGCCTTGTTGATCGATCATTATGTTTGACCCCCCTGCGCCGGCTTCGCCGTCACCCCCCCGAGGGGGCGGCACTGGCGGCCCGGCGAAGCCGGTTCCACGGTGCCCTGGGCACTTTGACCATTGCCTCGTAGATTTGTCCAACCTTTGACCTTGCCATGAACCTGCCCCTGATTTCCCGCCGCGTGTTGTTGTCTTGCGCGGCCGCGCTGGCGCTGGTCGCTTGCGACAACAGCAGCGCGCCGCAGTTTCACAGCATCGACATCACGGGCGCCGATTACGCCGATGGTTTTTCGCTGACCGACCACAACGGTCAGGCGCGAACCCTGGCCGACTTCAAGGGCAAGGCGGTTGTGATCTTTTTTGGCTTCACGCAATGTCCCGATGTGTGCCCCACGTCGATGAGTGAGCTGGCCCAGGCCAGGCAACTGCTGGGCGCCGACGGCGAGCGGCTGCAGGGGCTTTTTGTCAGCATCGACCCGGAGCGCGACACGCCCGAGATCATGAAGGCCTACATGGGCAGCTTTGACCCCAGTTTTCTGGCGCTGTACGCCAAACCCGACGAGCTGCCCGAGCTGGCCAAGCGCTTCAAGATTTACTACAAGAAGGTGGAAGGCAGCACGCCCGAGACCTACACCATGGACCATTCGGCGGGCAGCTACATCTTTGATCCGCAAGGCAAGGTTCGCCTGTATTTCCGCTATGGCGGCGGGGCCCAGGCCATGGCCGACGATGTGAGGCAGCTGCTCGACGGGAAGTAAGCCAACGGGCTGCCCGGGGCCACCTGGGCCTTCAGGCGGCCCGAGGCCGGCTTAAGTCTGGTCTAAGTGCTGCCCCTCATCCTTGGCACGCTGCTGGATCAAGGCTGGGCTGCGTGGGTGCCAGATCCCTGAGGTCTTCGGCGTTGCCGTCTCGCTGAGACCGGCAGACCCGGGGTCCGGCGAGCCGGTCCTGGCGCGTCGCCAGGGCTGTACCAGGTTTCTTTGGAGGAAGTGGGCATGCGCTTGTTGCTGGTAGAAGACGACGCCATGATCGGCGAAGCGGTGCTCGACCTCTTGCGGGCCGAACAATACGCCGTGGACTGGGTGCGCGACGGCGACATGGCCGACACCGCTTTGCTCACCCAGGCCTACGATCTGATCTTGCTCGACCTGGGATTGCCCCGGCGCGATGGCCTGGACGTGTTGAAAGCTCTGCGGGCCCGCAAGCTGCGCACCCCGGTGCTGATTGCCACGGCCCGCGATTCGGTGGCGCAGCGCGTGCAGGGGCTGGACGCCGGTGCCGATGACTACATCCTCAAACCCTACGACCTGGACGAACTGCTGGCGCGCATCCGTGCGTTGCTGCGGCGCGCAGACGGCCGGGCCGAACCGGTTTACGAATACAAGGGCATTGTCATCAACCCCGCCACCCGTGAGGTGCAGGCGCACGGTCAGTCCGTGGTTTTGTCGGGCCGGGAGTGGGCGGTGCTGGAACCCTTGCTGGCCCGGCCCGGGCGGGTGCTCTCGCGCAGCCAGCTGGAAGACAAGCTCTATGGCTGGAAAGACGGGGTGAGCAGCAATGCGGTGGAGGTGTACGTGCATGGCCTGCGCAAGAAACTGGGTGCCGAGCTGATCCAGAACGTGCGGGGCGTCGGCTACAGGGTGCCGCCGCTGTGATGCCACACCTCGGGCGCTTGCGGCATTCCCTGCGGGGGCGGTTGCTGGGTGTATTGTTGCTGGCCATTTTGCTAGCTGCGGCTGTGCAGGCTGCCGTGGTGTACCGGCAGGCGAGGGCTGAGGCCGATGGCATCTTTGACTACCACCTGGAGCAGATGGCGCAGGCGCTGCGGGCGGGGGTGGCGGTGTCCGGTCTGCCGGTATTGAGCGACGAGCGCCATGGCGGCAGGCCGGTGGACTTTGTGGTGCAGGTCTGGAGCATGGAGGGTTTGCAGGTCTACCGCTCCAGCGATCAGGTGGGTTTGCCGCAGCGGGCTGTCCTCGGATTCTCCAATGCAGAACTCAACGGCAGACCCTTCAGGGTGTTCGCCTTGCAGACCCCCTATCAGGTGATTCAGATCGCGCAGGACATGGGCCCACGCGGCGCCATGGCGGGCGCGCTGGCCCTGCGCACGGTGGCGCCCATCTTGTGGATGGCGCCGCTGTTGATGTTGGTGGCCTGGTGGGCGGTGGGGGCCTCGCTCAGACCGGTGGACAGTGTCAGGGAGCTGGTGGCGGCCAGGGCCGCCGACGACCTGGCCACGGTCACCGAAGCCGGGTTGCCCGACGAGATCCGGCCCCTGGTGCATGAGCTCAATTTGCTGTTCGAGCGCGTGGGGCAGGCTTTTGAGGCGCAACAGCACTTTGTGGCCGATGCCGCTCACGAGCTGCGTTCGCCGCTGGCCGCATTGCGCCTGCAAGCCCAGGGTTTGCAGCGGGCAAGGGACGATGCGGCGCGGCAGGTTGCGGTGGACCGCCTGCTGGCCGGCATCGATCGAGCCACCCGGCTCGTGGAGCAGTTGCTGGTGCTGGCGCGCCACCAGGCGGGGGCCACTGCGCCAGGCGGTCTGGTGCCGGTATCGCTGGACGCGCTGGCGCGCGAGGTGGTGGCCGAAATGGTGCCCAAGGCTGGCGCGCGGGCGATTGACATCGGTGTGGATGCGGTGCGAGCCTTTCCGCTGCAGGGGCAGCCGGAAGCCTTGCGCATCTTGCTGCGCAACCTGGTGGAAAACGCCATCAAGTACACCCCGACCGGGGGGCCGGTGGATGTCTCCGTGATCGACGAAGCGGGCGATACCGTGTTGGTGGTGGAGGACAGCGGCCCGGGCGTTGCCGAAAGCGACCGGGCCAGGGTGCTGGACCGGTTTTACCGGGTGCCGGGCGAGACCGCGCCTGGCAGTGGGCTGGGGTTGGCGATTGTGAGTGCCAT
>JBFHEQ010000141.1:0-7863 GCA_041584075.1 Hydrogenophaga sp. | reverse complement strand
GTAGGCAACGAACTGAAAGACGGTGACACTGTGACCTTGATCAAAGACCTCAAGCTCAAGGGCTCGTCACAGGTGCTCAAGGTGGGCACCAAGGCCCGCAACATCCGCCGCATCGAAGGCGACCACGACATCGACTGTAAGGTGGAGGGGGTTGGGGCCATGCAGCTGAAGTCTGCCGTGGTCAAGAAAGCGTGAAACAACCACCCCTGTGTGTGCCGGTTGGCGCTCCCAGAGCTTCACTTTAAAAACCCCTTTTTCCAGGACCACCACCATGACCACCTTGATACCTGCCACCCTGATCCCCGGCGACGGCATTGGCCCTGAGATCATCGAAGCCACGCTGGCCGCCCTGGATGCCCTCAAGGCACCGTTCGACTGGGACCGGCAGATCGCCGGGCTCGAAGGCGTCGAACAGGCCGGAGACCCCTTGCCCCGGGCCACCCTTGACAGCATCCACCGCACGCGCCTGGCGCTCAAGGGACCGCTGGAAACGCCATCGGGCGGCGGCTACCGGTCATCAAATGTGCGGCTGCGCGAAGAGTTCAATCTGTACGCCAACCTGCGGCCGGCCCGCACCATCATTCCCGGCGGGCGCTTCGACAACGTCGACCTCGTTGTGGTGCGCGAGAACCTTGAGGGTTTGTACATCGGCCACGAGCACTACGTGCAAATCGATGACGACCCGCATGCCGTGGCGATGGGTACGGGGATCAACACCCGTGCGGGCAGCCGCAGGCTGCTGGAGTTCGCGTTTGAACACGCCATCGCCGCTGGCCGCAAGAAGGTCACACTCGTGCACAAGGCCAACATCATGAAAGCGCTCACAGGCATCTTCCTGGAAACGGGCCTGGATCTGTACGAGCGCAAGTACAAGGGCAAGTTCGAACTCGACACCATCATCGTCGACGCCTGCGCAATGAAGCTGGTGCTCAACCCGTTGCAGTTCGACATGCTGGTCACCACCAACCTTTTTGGCGACATCCTGTCTGACCTGGTGGCTGGCCTGGTCGGCGGACTCGGCATGGCGCCGGGCGCCAACATCGGTGCAGACGCGGCGATCTTTGAAGCGGTCCATGGCTCAGCACCAGACATCGCCGGCAAAGGAGTCGCCAACCCCACAGCCCTGCTGCTGGCGGCCGCGATGATGCTCGACCACGTCAAGCTCACGGAAAAAGCCACGCGTCTGCGCCAGGCGCTCGATGCGACGCTGAACCTCGACAAAGTGCGGACCGGCGATCTGGGAGGCAAGGCAAACACGGCCGAATTCACCAAGGCCCTGGTCAGCCGGATCTCGAACGGCTGATTGGATCGCACTGCCCACCCCTGGTGTCCTGAGTTAGAAATTCTTTGAATCAGGAAAAGGTGTCGAGATCGTCGCCAGACAAGGCGCAAACCACAGAGATAGCCGTAGCTATCACGAGGATTTGCAACGCCGTATGGCGGCGATTTTCGGCACTTTTTTGAAATGAACTTCTAACTCAGGACACCAGAGTTCAACCCGCCGGGCAGGGCCTGTCGGCTCACCCATGGTGCGGGTGTTCTTCCCTCGATGTTTGGTCAGGCCGATGTTGTTCAAGCGCTGGGTCCATGTCAGCCCGTGGTCGCTTGACGCCCTGCTCAACGAATGTACGGTTGAGGCCCTCGCGTTCGATCGGATCGCGAGGGTTGGCTTTGCGGCGGTTGCTGCCGGTCGAGGCCGGGATTTGGGTTGACAGTACATGGCATAAAGCCGCCATTGGCTCACACGACAGAGCGGCTGCATCGATGACCGGTATGGAGGAGACTGGGGGACGCCCACCTTGCCCTGTATGCTGAGTCGCCATATCAGTTGGGGCTGACCAGTTGGGGCTGACGGGGCAATTGGCTCTTGCTGCATTTCCCTGGGTTCAGGTGCGGTTCTCTTGTGCGCCATCGGATTGCGCAGACGCGAAGTCATCAGACGGACCTCAGACGCTGCATTCATGCTTCGTTTTCTTCATGCCAGCCCGGTTGCACAGGGAGGAATATATGAACTGGTTGACGTGGTTGGGCGCTGCTATAGCAATGGTGGCGCTGTTGTTCGCTGCACTTTCCGTGATCGGCGCGGCGCGCTGGCGCGGACTCACAGACGGGCTATATGCCCGAATCGAGGCGGCTCGCGAGTCCCCGACGATAGCTCGCTACGACACTCGAGAACTTGAAGGCCTGCCCCTGCCTGTACAACGCTACTTCCGTGCGGCACTGGCCGGCGGAGTTCCGATCGTGACAGCAGCCACAGTTGAACACACAGGCACCTTCAACATTGGCGAAGACGCCGACCAGTGGAAGCACTTCACATCGAAGCAGCGCGTGGTTACTCTGGCACCCGGGTTCGTGTGGGATGGCAAGGTGGACATGCTACCGAAGCTGCCAGTGCGTGTGCACGACGCCTACATCAGGGGCGAGGGCATTCTGCATCCGGCCATCCTGGGGCTCTTTAGCCTGAAGGAACTGCGTGGCGGCGGCGAAGTGGCCAGAGGTGAACTGATGCGTTTCTTCGCCGAGGCCGCCTGGTACCCCACCGCATTGCTGCCCAGTCAGGGCGTGCGGTGGGAGGCGTTGGACGACCACTCGGCTCGCGCCACCCTGGTCGACGGACCAGTCGAGCTGTCTTTGACCTTCCACTTCGGTGATGATGACCTGGTCACCTCCGTGCGCGCCGAAGCACGGGGCCGCACGGTTGGCAGCCGGGTGATCGATACGCCGTGGGAGGGTCGCTGGTCGGACTACCAATGGCGCGACGGCATGCGTGTGCCGATGTCGGGCGAAGTGGCTTGGCTGCTGCCTGAGGGAGACAAACCGTACTGGCGCGGCACGATCAGTGCGCTGCGCTACGAATTTGCTGCGTAGCGGTGGTCAACCAAGTTTCATTTGACGGCGTTCGGGCTCAAGTTCCATCGGACAAACGCGCTGATGATCTCGTCACCAGGGCGATCGTTACCAATAATTCCAAGCACCAGAAAAAAAGGGCCGCCCAGTGGAGAGCGAGAGGGACGGATTCCCGTCGTGTTCTTGGACAGGCGAAATTCAAGCCCCGATAAGTCGTCGTCCTGGCGCTCAGCGTGCCGGGAGTTTGACAGCAAGAGAAATCCAAAGGCATCATTTCCACCAGATATTTCCGACTTCATGATCATCGTGTGCCTTATGGTGGGCGACCCTTCCTGACAGAAAGCCAGGGGCGCATTTCAACACAACGATGGCCTCCGAGGTCATCAATGATCCGACGCAGGTCAACACCGGGTTGCTGACCCGAAGATCGTGCGAATCCCCTGCTGTGACCCAAGGTCGAAAACCGGCTTGCTGCACTTTGTGAATCACTATGGACAAACTCTCATTTATGCGGGCCTACTGCCGGATAGTGGAGCGCGGCAGCTTTGCAAAAGCCGCCGATGACCTTCAGGTATCGCCTGCGCTGCTGAGTCGCGGCCTGAAACAGCTTGAACACAGCCTGGGTTGCGCACTTCTTGCGCGAACCACGCGCCGGATGTCGCTGACCGAGCACGGACGGGTCTATTACGAAGAAGCTCGTCGCATTCTGACCGACGTCGAGCGGTCCGAAGAGGTGGTGCGCCAGGCGGCTGCCCAGGTGCGCGGGCGACTGAGCATCAACGCACCGCATTCCTTCGGCGTGACCGTACTGGCGTCGCTGCTGCCGTCGTTTCTTGAACGGCACCCCGACGTCGAAGTGACCCTGAGCTTCGATGACCGCGTGGTGGACATGATCGAGGGCGGATACGACCTGACGATACGCATCCGCGCCGTCTTGCCCGATTCGGGGTTGATCGCGCGTGAGATTGCGCAGGTGGAGCAAGCCTTATTCGCGTCCCCTGTGCACCTGGCTCAGCACGGCGCTCCCCATGAGCCGCATGACCTCACGACTCACCCCGCGATTGGCTACTTGCATGCGGACAACGCAACGGCGTGGACGCTGGAGGGCCTTGAAGGAACCGTGACGGTCCCGCACCAGGCTCGTTTGCAAGTGGGCAGCAGCCTGGTTCTGCGGGACCTGTTGATCGCGGGTCACGGCATCGGTGCCCTGCCTGATTTCCTCTCGAATTCCGCCGAGCGCGACGGGCGTCTGGTTCGCGTGTTGCCACAGCACAGGTTGCCGAATCGGCATCTCTACGTTGTCACCGCCTCCCGCCGTGGAGCAGACGCGAAGACGCTGGCCTTCGTCAACCACCTGCAAACGGCCTTCGAAGATGGGCGTCGCGATTCTTGAGCGTGCGTAAAGAGTGAATGCATGTTGAACCGCTTTTTCTAGGCGGCCTGATCTTGCATCCTCGGTGTCCTTCCTCTTTCAAACCAGACACGAAAGGCCACCATGACCCGCATTCTTGTTCTCTACTATTCCAGCTACGGCCATGTGCGCACGCTCGCCGAGGCGGAGGCCGAAGGCGCGCGCAGCGTACCCGGCGTTCAGGTCGACGTGCGTCGCGTTCCCGAAACAGTGCCCCTGTCGGTGCGCGAGCGCGTGGGCTTTCAACCCGATGACACACCTGAAATTGCCGTTGAAGAACTGCCGCAATACGACGCCATCATCCTGGGCACGCCCACCCACTTTGGCACCATGGCCGGAGCGGTCAAGCAATTCATCGATCAAGCAGGCGGTCTTTGGGCCCGCAACGCGCTGGCGGGCAAAGTCGGCGCCGTCTTCACCTCCACCGGAAGCCAGCACGGTGGACACGAGATGACCGTGTTGTCCACGCATGTTCCTCTCCTGCACTTCGGCATGGTGATCGTCGGCATGCCCTACACCTTCAATGGCCAAACGCGCCAAGACGAGATTGTTGGCGGCTCTCCCTACGGCGCCGGTACGATTGCTGGCCCCGACGGTTCGCGCCGCCCCACGTTCACCGACCTGGCTGGCGCCCGCTTTCAGGGCCGGCATGTGGCTCGGGTGGCTGCCGCGCTCGCGGCGGCTTCGCAAGAGGTCTTGTACGCGGAGGCTGCATGATGCGCCGCGCCCCCACGCTGACGCTCGAGTTTTTCCACGACGCTGTTTGCGGCTGGTGCTACAACCTGTCGCCACGGTTGCGTGCATTGACCCACGAGTTCAACCTCGACATTCGGCATCGAACCTTCGTGCTGCAAGACAGTCCCGCTCGAATGGTTCAGTCGTTCGGCTCGCATGCAACAGCCAAGGAAACGATCCTCGGCCACTGGGCAGCCTGCGCAGCGGCCAGTGAAACACCAGAGCGTTTTGCCATTCAGCGCATGCGCGATGCAGCTTTTGACTATCCGCATGGACTGCCAAGTGCGCTGGCTTGCCAGGTGGCCCAGCGGCTCGATGGACAACCCGGACACTGGCGAATGTTTGACGCTTTGCAAGAAGCCCATCTTTCGCAAGCCCGCAACATCGCGGACAACGAAGTGATCCTGGACGTGGCGGCCACCATTGGATTTGACCTCACCGCCTTCCGCGCGGGTCTTGAGGACAGCCACACTCAGAAGGCCGTTGAGGCAGACCGCGCCATGGCACATCGCCTTGGGGTCCGATCGGTGCCAACGGTGATCGTCTGCGAAACCGGTGAACGACTGCGAAATGGCCCGCTGGACGACCTGCGCGCACAACTGCAGGCGCAGGTCCGTCGCGCTGGTCAAGTGCAAGCGACGGGATGTGCTCATGCCCCTGCAGTGGAGGTTCAAGCATGAAACGAACAACCGATCTGCTGCTGACCGCGCTGGCGCCCGCCGTGTGGGGCAGCACCTACTTTGTCACCACCGAGTGGCTGCCTGAAGGCCATCCGATGACGCTGGCCATGCTGCGCGCGCTACCAGCGGGTTTGCTGCTGCTGGCAATCGTTCGGCAATTGCCGCAAACCGACCGATTCGCAAAGCTCCTTTTACTGGGCACGCTCAACTTCGCCGTGTTCTGGACGCTGCTGTTTGTCGCGGCACAACGCCTGCCGGGGGGCGTGGCCGCGACACTCGGATCTGCGCAGGCACTGCTCGTCCTGCTGCTGGCTCACGGTCTGCTGGGCACGCCGGTGCGCGCAGCATCGGTGGTGGCGGCTGTGGCGGGGGCGTTGGGCGTGGCGCTGCTCGTGCTGAGTCCGGCGGCATCGCTCGATCCACTGGGTCTCGCCGCAGGCGTCGGCAGCGCAGCGGCGATGGCCGCGGGCACGGTGCTGAGCCGCAAGTGGCAGGCCGGCGCTGCACCGCTGACATTCACCGCCTGGCAACTGACCGCCGGTGGACTGGTGCTGCTGCCGATGGCGCTTCTGTCTGAGCCACCGCTGCCGCCACTGGAAGCAGGCCACCTCGGCGGTCTCGTCTACCTGGGTCTGATTGGCGCAGCGATGACCTACTTTCTCTGGTTTCGAGGGCTGGCGCAGCTGGGGCCTGCAACCGTGTCGCTGCTGGCGCTGCTGAGCCCGGTGACGGCGGTCGGCATCGGCTGGCTCGCGCTCGACCAGACACTGACGATGACCCAGTCTTTTGGCGTGGTCGTGGTGCTGTTTTCTGTGGTTTGGGGCCAGCGGGTGGCCGCGCGACCTGACCCCTCAGCGGTGGCGCCGTTTGTTGGCGCCCGGCGCGCCGGCCTTTCGTGATGAAAACGCCTGCCACCCTCCCCTCGCTTCGGGCCACCGCCGCCATGGCGGGCACGCTCTACCTCGTCATCATCGTGGCAGGTGTCTGGAGTGAGGTGGGCGTACGCGCACCGCTCCTGCTGCCGAAAGATCCGCTTGGCACCTTCGCGGGGTTGAAGGCCTCGGTGGCATGGGTGCGGGTCAGCATCGCGGCAGATGCCGTCATGCTGATCGCAGACGTCGCGCTGGCCGTGTTGTTGTTCCGTCTGCTGCGTGCCTGCGGACCGATGTTGGCCCTCACCGCCATGGTCTTTCGCCTGATGCAGGCGGCCGTGCTGGGTGCCAACCTGTTGAACCTGCAGGCCGCCGTGATGCTGGTCGGCAGCAGCGAAGCGGCGGCGATGTTGGGCACAAGCGCCACCGCCGCACTGGCCACGCTGCGCCTGCAGGCACATGCCGAGGGCTACGACCTGGGCTTGGTGTTTTTCGGTGTCAACACCGTGCTCACTGGAATTCTGCTTCTGCGTTTGCGCTGGGCCCCTCGTGCGCTGGTCCCGTTGATGGTGGCGGGCGGAGCGGTTTACCTGGCCGGCAGCGCCCTTCGCTTGTTGGCGCCAGACCTTTCTGAAGCATTCGCCCCTGCTTATGCCCTGCCGCTGCTGGCTGAAACGGCGTTTTGTCTGTGGTTGCTATGGTTGGGACTCGGCCGAGGCAAGCCGCCGCCTCACATCGAAAGTCTACGTTCGCCTGAGTCGTGAATATCGGCCCCCGCTTTCGCGAAGTACATCCACTGTCTTGTTGCATCTCGACAAAGTTGTACAGGAGACAGCATAGTGTCGAAAGCCCCATCTTGCCTTGAGCCCATCCGGTGGCTTGCTTTCGGAGTACGGTCAATGATGACCGAGTACCCGGTCTTGAGCGCGAAGCGGCCATACATGAAATCGACCGCGGTATGACCGCTAGCCGCCGACGCAGTTGAAAAAAAATCAACCGCGAGTGAGCCAGTTCAGCCTTAAGCAGCCCCTCCACTCTTGAGGTCGTCGGCCCTCCACTGGCCGATAGAGGGCCCACCTTTCAAGCCCTTGACCGCTGCAGATCGTGCACTGGACGCGGATAGGGGCTTGCCTTGAACTACGCAATGCCTTCGGCATCGAGCGACGGTGGACGCATCAGGTCATCGTCAATGCCCATGGCCGCGCTGGCCCGCTCCACTGCTTGCCACAGCGCTGCAGGCATCTTCAAAATCTCGTCAGGCGTGTTGGCTTTCGCGATCCAGGCGCTGATTTGCTGGTGTTGCTCGGGGGTGAGCAAT
>JBFHEQ010000140.1:0-7874 GCA_041584075.1 Hydrogenophaga sp. | reverse complement strand
GCTGGTCGACACCGTCGCCTGTGAAGACACGCGCCACACAGCCACCTTGCTGCAAGCGTACGGGCTGCACAAACCGCTGCTGGCGGTGCACGAACACAACGAGGCCGAGGCGGCACAAACCGTGGTGCAACGGCTGCAAGCCGGGCAGCGGGTGGCCTATGTGAGCGACGCAGGCACCCCGGGCGTGAGCGACCCGGGGGCACGCCTGGCCCAGGCTGTCGCGGCAGCAGGCTTGCGCAGCGTCCCCCTGCCTGGCCCCAGCAGCATCACGGCGCTGCTGAGCGTGTCCGGCCATGCGGGTTGGGATGGGCAGTTTCTGTTCCGGGGTTTTCTGTCTCCCAAGGGGGGGGAGCGCCAGCGCGAAGTCCAGCAACTCGCGCAGGATGCCCGGGCGGTGGTGCTGCTCGAAGCACCCCACCGCATCGAAGCGCTGGCCAAGGATCTGGCGATGCTCGGTGAGCGCACCCTCACGGTCGGCCGCGAACTCACCAAGCAGTTTGAGGAAGTGGCCCAAATGCCGGCGCAGTCTTTTGGCGCATGGCTGGGCGATGGCGCCCACCGCACGCGAGGCGAATTTGTGCTGATGCTGCACCCAATGGACACGTCGGACACCGACGCCTCAGGCCCCGATCAGGAAAGCCTGCGCACCCTGGACCTGCTGCTGGCCGAATTGCCCGTGAAAACCGCGGTGCGCCTGTGTGCCGACATCACCCGCCAGCCCCGCAACGCCTTGTACCAAGCGGCCCTGGCCCGCAAGGCGGCCCAGTCGGACGACGACTCGGACGAGGGCTGAACCCCGCTCAGCGATGGCCGGGCCGGGAAACTTTGGGGTCGTCCACCACTTCGGTGGCCTGAACGTCCACCACATCACCAGGGGGTTCCTGGCGCGCCTGACCCGGCCAGACGCCCTGTGTATACCGCTGCGACTGCTCGCGCATGCGGGTGAACATCACCACGGGCGCAGGCTTGCGGCCGGTGATCAGCGACCACAGGGACACCGCCACCACCACCACCAGCGCGGCCAGCAAAAAACTCACCACAAACACCGAGGCAGCGACCAGCAGGACCAGCTTGAGCAGGCCAGCGAACACGCGCCCCAGAAAATCCGACAATTCGTTCATACAGAAGAGAGCCTTCACAGGCTCTGAGAGTTCCTCGTTCACCGGCCCCATGCCGACGAGGGTGCGGGGTTGGTCCAGGCACCAAGCCCTTTCAGCGCACAGCGTGAACCCGCCCACGCACACAGATGATGACATTGTCACCGCTTGCAAGCATGGTGGGAACCCTTTAGGCGGCTTTTGTCCGGGATGCCAGACCAAAACAGCGTCAAAAGGGCCTGCTCCACGTCATCACGGCGGCGGCAGGGGCTGCTATGCTGAAACCATGCCCATCTGGCCTTTGTAATGCCCACCATGAACCGCTTCTCCCAGTATTTCTTCCGCGGCCTGATCACCTTCCTGCCCTTGGCACTCACGGTGTACGTCCTGTTCCTTTTTGTGAGCTGGACCGAAAACACGGCCATGGCCATGGTGCGCCCCTTGCTGGGCGATTTTTACCTGCCAGGCCTGGGCATTGCGCTGGGTGCGGGCCTCATCCTGGCGCTGGGTTTTCTGGTCTCGCTGCCCATCACCTCGCGCCTGCTGTCCTGGGTCGAGCTGCCCTTCACCAACCTGCCGGTGGTCAAAAGCATTTATTCCTCCCTGAAAAACTTCGCTGACTATTTTTCCCCGCACGACCAGGACGCCCAACAGGTGGTGCTGCTCCAGATGCCCGGGCAGGAGCTGGGCATCGTGGGCCTGGTCACCCGCCAGTCGCTCAGAGGCCTGCCGCCAGGCCTGAGCGAGCTCGACGACCGCGTGGCCGTCTATCTGCCCATGGGGTACATGATCGGCGGCTACACCGTGTTTGTTCCACGCAGCTGGACCTCGCCCATCGACATGTCGGTGGAAGAAGCCATGCGCTCGGCACTCATTGCCTTCATGGCATCCAGCAAAGGAGAGAAGTCAGCATGAGCATCCGCAACCTTGATGCCCTGTTTGCGCCCACTTCGGTGGCGGTTTTCGGCGCATCCGAGCGCCCGGCCAGCGTGGGGGGCACGGTTTGGCGCAACCTGAGCCGCGAATTCACGGGCCGCCTCTACCCCGTCAACCCCAAATACAGCGAACTGGGCGGTATCCCGGCGTTTGCCAGGGTGAAAGCGCTGCCCGAAGCCCCCGACCTGGCGGTGATCTGCACGCCGGCGTCCACCGTGGCACCGCTGATCGCCGAGCTGGGCGCTCGCGGTACCCGCGCGGCCATCGTGGTCACTGCCGGTTTGGACAAGGCCCAGAAACAGGCCATGCTCGATGCCGCACGTGTGCACACGTTGCGCATCCTGGGACCGAACTGCATCGGCATGCTGGCACCCCATCTGGGTCTGAACGCCAGCTTCTCGCACATCGGCGCCAAGCCCGGTGAGCTGGCTTTTGTTTCGCAGTCCGGCGCGCTGGTCACGGCCATGCTGGACTGGGCAGGGTCGCGGGGCATCGGGTTTTCGCATTTCGTTTCCCTGGGGGAACACGCCGACATCGACTTCGGCGACATGCTCGACTTTCTCGGCAGCGACCCCAAAACACGCGCCATCCTGCTCTACATCGAGAGCGTGGAAGAAAGCCACAAATTCATGTCGGCGGCCCGTGCGGCTGCGCGCAACAAACCGGTGATCGTGGTCAAGGCCGGCCGCTCCGCCGCAGGCCAGGCGGCCGCAGCGTCCCACACCGGAGCGCTCGCGGGCTCTGACGCGGTGTTCGACGCCGCCATCGCCCGCGCCGGCATGCTGCGCGTGACCTCGCTGCAAGACCTGTTTCTGGCCGCGGAAACCCTGGCCCGCTTCCGCGACGGCCCATCGGGCGGGTTGATCGTGCTCACCAACGGTGGCGGGGCCGGGGTGATGGCGGCCGATGCAGCGGCCAGCGCCGACGTGCCCATGCCCGCCCTGAGTGACGCGGTGCTGTCGCGCCTCAATGCGGTGCTGCCGTCCAACTGGTCACACGCCAACCCGGTGGACATCATTGGCGACGCACCGGCCCAGCGCTATGTGGACGCCCTGAAGGCTCTCGCCGCCGACCCGCAGAGCGACCATGCCGTGCTCTTCATTCAAGCGCCCACCGCCATCGTCCCCAGCACGGAGATCGCGCACGCGGTGATGCCGCATGCAATCCAGACACCCCGGCGCGTGCTGGGCTGCTGGCTGGGCGATGGTGCCGTGACCGAGGCTCGCCAGGTGTTCAGGGGCGCGGGCATCCCCGATTTCGACACCCCCGAAGAAGCGGTGCGCGCCTTTTCCTTCTTGCGCACCTACCGTCTGCACCAGGACGAACTGCTGCAGACGCCGCCGGCGCGCAGCGCGGCCCGCCCCGTGGACCTGACCCGCATCCGCCGCATCGTCGACAACGTGCTGTCCAGCGGCCGCGAATTGCTCACCGAGCCCGAAGCCAAGGCCCTGCTGGACGCCGCTGGCCTGCCAGTGGTGGCCACCCGGGTGGTGGGCCCACAGGCCGAAGAAGCCCTGGCCGCCGCGGCCGACCTGGGCTATCCGGTCGCACTCAAGATCCTGTCGCACACCATCAGCCACAAGTCCGATGTGGGCGGTGTGCGGCTCAACATCAGCACCGAACCCGAGTTGCGCGAGGCTTGTGTGGCCATGCTGGCCCGGGTGCAGGAACTGCGGCCCGATGCCGATGTGCAGGGCTTCACCGTGCAGCGCATGGTCAAGCTCAAACACGCCCATGAGCTGATCATTGGCGCCAGCGTCGACCCGGTGTTTGGCCCCGTGATCCTGTTCGGTCAGGGTGGCACAGCGGTGGAAGTGCTGGCGGACCGCGCACTGGCACTGCCTCCCTTGAACACCCCGCTGGCGCTGGCGCAGATCGAGCGCACCCGCGTGGCCAAACTGCTGCACGGCTACCGCGACGAACCCGCCGCCGACATCGCGGGCGTGGCCCAGGTGCTGGTGAGCGTGTCCCAGCTGCTGGCCGACGTGCCCGAGATCGCGGAGCTCGACATCAACCCGCTGCTGGTCAACCACGAGGGCGCGGTGGCCCTGGACGCGCGTGTGCGCGTATCGGCCAAGCGACCGGCCGGCGCGGCCAACTTTGCCATCCAGCCCTACCCGCAACAGCTGGTCGAGAGCTGGGCCTGGCAGGGCGAGGCCATCACGCTGCGCCCGATCCGTCCGGAAGACGAAGGTCAGCACCGCCGTTTTCTCGAGCAACTGGACCCCGAAGACATCCGCCTGCGCGTGTTCTACAGCCGCCGCAGCATCGAACACAGCGAGCTGGCCCGCCTGACCCAGATCGACTACGCCCGTGAAATGGCCTTCATCGCCACACGCCCTACCGCCGATGACGGGGAAGAGACCCTGGGCACGGTGCGCGCCACGGTCGACCCGGACAACCAGACGGCCGAATTCGGCGTGATCGTGCGCTCCGACCTCAAGGGCAGTGGCCTGGGCCACCGCCTCATGAGCAAGATGGTCGATCACCTGCGCGCGCGCGGCACCCACCGCCTGGTGGGTACGGTGCTTCGTGAAAACAAGGGCATGCTGGAGCTCGCGAAAAGCCTGGGCTTCCAGGAGAGCGCCACGCCCGACGATCCCGACGACCGGCTCACCCGCTTCGTCTCGCTCGATCTGCAGCCCGGCATCTGAAGCGCGATGGACCCGGGTGCTGTGAGGCCACCCTGACCTCGCCAAGGACCATCCCCCTGCGCGAGCGCGGCATGGCTGAATTGGCTACAGTGCGCGCATGGATTCCTTGACACAGATCGCACTGGGCGCCGCCGTGAGCGTGGCCGTGATGGGCCGGCGCACCGCCGTCTGGAAGGCTGCCGCCTGGGGTGCGGTGGCCGGCACGCTGCCCGACCTCGACGTGGTGATCGACCACGGCGATGCGGTGCTGAACATGGTGCGCCACCGGGCCGAAAGCCATTCGCTGTTTTACCTTACGCTGATTGCCCCCTTGCTGGCATGGGTGGCTGCGCGGGTACATGGAGAGGCACATCAGTTCAAAAGGTGGTGGCTGGCACTGTGGCTGGTGCTGTTCACGCACCCTTTGCTCGACAACATGACGGTGTACGGCACACAACTGCTCATGCCGTTCACCGACCACCCTTTCGCTGTGGGCAGCGTGTTCATCATCGACCCGGCCTACACCCTGCCCCTCATCGTGGGCCTGATCGCCGCGCTGCGGCTGAACAGCCCACAGGGCTTGCGGTGGAATGCGATCGCGCTGGTCTTCAGCACGGCGTACCTGGGCTGGAGCGTGGTGGCGCAGCACCATGTGACCGCCATCGCCCGCGCTTCCATGCCCGCACCGGACATCGCGGCAGACAACCTGCTGGTGACGCCGGCCCCGTTCAACACCGTTCTCTGGCGCCTCGTCGCCACCACACCCGACCGGTATTTCGAGGGCTATTACTCGCTGCTCGATCCCGAGCCCACTGTGCGCTGGACAGCCCACCCGCGCGGCGCGGAGCTGACCGAGCAGTTCCATGAAATCGACGCCGTGCAACGCATCGCGGCGTTCTCCCACGGGTTCTACAAAATGGAAAGCGACAAGGGCCGCGTGTTGCTCAGCGACCTGCGCATGGGCCAGGAACCGGCTTACTCCTTCCGCTTCGATCTGGGCAGGCCCATGGAAGTGGGCGCCGCGCCGATTCAACAGCTGAGCATGCGCGCCGACATCGGCCAGGCCCTGCCCTGGCTTTGGCAACGGCTGCTGGGCCGCACCCAGGCCTCGCTGGCGGCATCCACCTCTTGAGCCGCATCGCGGTCCTTCGACAAGGGCGGTCTTGGGTGCAGCAGCCCTGGCTGCAAGCACCCGCCGGATGCGCCGGCAAGGTTGATCACAAAAAATTTTTGAAAAATAGTTGTCACGATTTCGCGCGCTGATGCGACCAAGCTAGGGACAACACTGCACAACGCAGCGTTGCACCAACAAGGAATCATCATGAAATCGTTTGTCATCGCCACCCTCCTCGCTTCCACCGCTTTCGCTGCATCGGCCATGTCTGGCAACGGCGAAATCTATGGCTTCGACCAGGCCCCCACCGGACCCTCCAAGACCCGCGCGGAAGTCGTGGCCGAGTTGCGCGAAGCCCAGGCGGCCGGCACCATCGTCTATGGTGAAGCCGACATCAAGCGCCGCGACGCCCGTCAGGTGCCCTCCAGCAGCCAGCTGACCCGCGCAGAAGTCCGCATGGAAGTGGCCGAGCTGGCAGCCGAAGGCAAGCTGTTCGTGAACAACCACAGCAACGGCGGCATCTACCGCAACTGAGCCCGTGCGTGCGCATGGACGCCACCGCCCTGCCCTTCACGTCAGTCGCCACCCCAGCGAGGGTGCGGCGGCTGGTGCGAAGACCGGGAAGCAAGCGGGCGTCAGCACCGATGGTTGTAAGGAATGGCCTTGGGCGCAGACTGATGTTTCTCATGTGGGACATTCCCACCCCCGAAATCCAACATCAGTATCCGTCCATGCATTCCGATGCCGTCCAGCTCACAGCAGACCATCCCCCCGTTGAATCCACGCCGGACCACCATGCAGCCGCCACCCCGGATCCTTGGGGCCCTCTGAGGCAGCGCCTGCTGCGTCATGCACGCATGGTGGTCCATGAAGCGGCACTCGCAGAAGACCTGGTCCAGGAGACGCTGATGGCCATTTTTGAGAACCCTCAGGCACACAAAGGCCAGGCCGCATTGACCACCTGGGCCACAGCCATTCTGAAGAACAAGGTGGCCGACTGGTACCGCTCACCGCACCAGCGCAGGCGTGTGCATGTGAAGAACGATGGAAATGAAACGGCTGACGACCACACCGAATCGCTCTACAACGCCCAGGGCATGCGCACCGAACCGGTTCCTGTGTGGGAGCAACCGGAGAGCCGCGAAGCCCAGCGCCAGATGATGTCGGTGATGGACAGCTGTTTGCGCCGATTGCCCGTTCAGACGGGCAAAGTTTTCATGATGCGTGAATGGCTGGGGTTTGAGTCGGCCGAAATTGGCGAGCGCCTGGGCCTGACCCCCGACAATACCCGTACCCTGTTGCACAGGGCACGCACGGGCTTGCGCCAGTGCATGTCTTCCCAGGGCCACTCTGTCGGAAGCGTCACATGACTTTGCTCAGCACCCTTTTTCATTCGTGTCGCCGCGTGGACGAACTCGTCTCGCAATCCATGGACGAACCGCTCAGCTGGCTCGACCGCTTGCGCATGGGCATGCACCTGCGCATGTGCGGCCCTTGCCAGGAAGTCAAGAGCCAGGTGCAGACACTGCACGAACTCGGCGGTGATCTGGGCGCATTTGACGCGCCCGACGATGAGCCGGATTTCACCATCCCCAGCCAGCCACCCCGGCGCTGAGTCCCGGTCCGGGCAAACCGGAACAACTCCCCCCTCAAAGAGCCCGACGCCCTCAGGTCAGCAGCAGCGTGATCACAATGATCGCCACACCGATCGCCAGGTTGATGCTGACCCAGGTGCGGATCGAAGCCAGCGCTGCGCCGCCGGCAGGCCAGTCACTGGACGCCACCGCTCTTGAGAGGCGTTTGAACAGCGCAAAGCGGATGTGGCCAAAGATGGCCATCATCACGATGCCCAGCGTGGCCATGATGGTCCAGTCCAGCGGCATGCCGAAATCCAGACCCGCCTGAACCATCTCCTTCGCGGTGCGTCCGATCAGCCAGAGGCCGGTCACCAGCACCACCGCGATCGCCACCAGCACGGCACTGAAAAACCGCTTCAGCGCGCCGTGCATGAGCCGGATGCGTTGTGGCGGCTCCAGCAGCAAAGCGGCCGGGCGCAAGAAAAAGTGGGCGAAGACCATGCCACCGATCCAGACG
>JBFHEQ010000139.1:0-7877 GCA_041584075.1 Hydrogenophaga sp. | reverse complement strand
CCGGCGCTGGTGCCCGTGGCCGAGCGGCTGGCGCAAAACCTGTTCATCTGTGCCAGCACCATTGCCCAGCATGCCGCACTGGCCTGCTTTGAGCCCGAGAGCCTGACCGAATACGAACACCGCCGGGCCGCCTTCAAGGCCCGGCGCGATTACTTCATCCCGGAGCTCAACCGGCTGGGCCTGACCGTGCCCGTGATGCCCGATGGTGCGTTTTACGCCTGGGCCGATGTCTCGGCCCTGTGCGAGCGCTGGGAGCTGCCGCCCGCCACCGCCGACCGGCCCGAAGGCGGCAGCTGGGCCCTCGCCTTCGAACTGATGCAGCGCTGCCAGCTGGCCACCACGCCGGGGCGTGATTTTGGCCAGGCCGCTCCAGGGCGGTACCTGCGCTTCTCGACCGCCAACAACATGGAGCAGCTGCGCGAAGCGATCGCCCGGCTTGAGGCCGCCCTGTGAACTTCCCGCACGCCGCACCAGGAGGCGAAAAGAGCACCGAGCGCAGCGCAGGGACGCCCCAAGCCAGCTCAGCCCCCCTGGGGGGCAGCGAACCTCGCGCAGCGGGAAGCTTGGGGGCCACGCCCGAGCGCAGCGCAGGGCCGCCCCAAGCCAGCTCAGCCCCTCCGGGGGGCAGCGAACCTCGCGCAGCGGGGAGCGTGGGGGCCACATTCTCATGGCCCGTGCGCGTCTACTGGGAAGACACCGATGCCGGTGGCATCGTGTTTTATGCCAATTACCTGAAATTTTTTGAACGGGCGCGCACCGAATGGCTGCGCAGCCTGGGCATCGAGCAGCAACGTCTGCGGGATCAAACCGGCGGCATGTTTGTGGTCATCGAAACACAGCTGCGTTACCTGCGTCCGGCGCGGCTGGACGATTTGCTCTTGGTTACGGCACAGGAGCAGGAAGCCGGCCGCGCATCCCTCACAATGGTGCAGCGTGTGCTCCTGAAACCGGAGCATGGTGGAGACGCTAACATCGTGCTCTGTGAGGGCACCATCCGCATAGGCTGGGTCGACGGTGCCGCCATGCGTCCCCAGCGCATCCCGGCCGAAGTGCTGAGCCAGATCGCCCCGGTTGCCCCCTGATATCCTGAACCTTTTCCCATTCAACCGCTCCCAAACCACATGAATCAAGACCTCTCCATCGTCCAGTTGATGCTCAATGCGAGCTGGGTGGTTCAAGCCGTGGTGGCGATTTTGATGCTGGTGTCCGTCATCAGCTGGGCCGCCATCTTCCGCAAGGTCTTTGCGCTCAAGCGCGTGAAGGCGCACAACGAAGACTTCGACCGCGAATTCTGGTCGGGCGCCAACCTCAACGACCTGTATGCAGCGGCGGCGCAGAGCGCCCGCCACGGCGGCCCCATGGAGCGCATCTTCGCCAGTGGCATGCGCGAGTACCACAAGCTGCGAGAGCGCCGGATTTCCGACAACCCCACCCTGCTGGATGGCGCCCGCCGGGCCATGCGGGCCAGCTTCCAGCGGGAGCTCGATGCGCTGGAGACCAACCTGTCGTTTCTGGGCACCGTGGGCTCGGTCGCCCCGTACGTGGGCCTGTTCGGTACCGTCTGGGGCATCATGCACGCCTTCACCGGCCTGGCCGCCCTCGCCCAGGTGACACTGGCCACCGTGGCCCCTGGCATTGCCGAGGCGCTGGTGGCCACGGCCATCGGCCTCTTTGCGGCGATTCCTGCGGTGGTGGCCTACAACCGCTTCGCCACCGACATCGACCGCGTGGCCAACCGCATGGAAACCTTCATGGAAGAGTTTTCCAACATCCTGCAGCGCAACCTGGGCCACCAGTCGGCGTCGGGACATTGAAGATGGTGCAAAAGAGCCAACGCCCTTCTTTCTGGATTGTGAGCATCTGACATGGCCGCTGGATATTCCCGAGGCCGCTCGCGGCGCATCAAGAACGAGATCAACATGGTCCCGTTCATCGATGTCATGCTGGTGTTGCTCATCATTTTCATGGTCACAGCTCCGCTGATTTCACCCAGCCAGATCGAGGTGCCCAGCGTCGGCCAGGCCAATGAACGGCCCAAAGCTTTTGTCAGTGTCAGCATCGACAAGGATGAAATCATCCAGGTCAGCGAAGGCAATGGCAAGGAGGATGGTCAGGAAGTCAAGATCGACCAGTTGGTCCAGGAAGTCAAGGCCTTGCAAACCGCGGCTGCCAGCGAAGGCATTGAAGCCAACCAGGTTCCGGTGGTGATCAGTGCCGACAAAAGCATCAAGTACGAAACCGTGGTCAAGACCATGGACACCCTGCAACGCGCGGGCATGAGCCGCATCGGCCTGTCGGTGCAGACCACGCGCTGACCCAGCCCCGACCCACTGCATGCACATCACCGCCGACACCCTCGACCTCAAACCCCCGCGCCCCGGGCGCTGGTCGATGCCGCTGGTGCTGGCCTTGGTCGCACACGCCTTGTTGATCGGTGCGCTCACCTGGGGCGTGCACTGGCAAAGCGATCCTGAGCCGGTGAGTTTCGAGGCCGAGTTGTGGTCGGCCGTGGCCCAACGCGCCGCACCACGCGCGGTCGAACCCCCGCCACCGCCGCCGGCACCCGAACCCAAGGTGAAGCCCGAGCCAAAACCCGAGCCCAAACCGGAACCGAAGCCCGAACCCAAGGTCGAGCCGCCCAAGCCCGACACCCGTGCGGCTGACATTGCGACGGAGCAGGCGAAAAAGAAAGAGCTCGAAGACGAGAAGCGCGCTGCGGCTGAGAAGGCCAAGAAAGAGAAAGCCGACAAAGCGAAAGCGGAGAAGGAAAAGGCTGAAAAAGCGGAGAAAGCCAAACAAGAGCGGCTGGAAAAAGAGAAAGCGCAGAAGCTGGCTGAGCAAAAGAAGAAAGCGGAAGCCGATGCCAAGCGCGAGAAACAGGCGGCGGAGGCCACAGAGAAGCTGCGCGCGGAAAATCTGCGCCGCATGATGGGCCAGGCGGGCGCCACGGGCGACGCCAATGCCACCGGTACCGCCCAGCGATCCAGCGGTCCGTCGGCCAGCTATGCGGGCCGGGTCAACGCGGCCATCCGGCCCAATGTGCTGTTGACGGAAGACATTCCCGGCAACCCCAAGGCCGAGGTTGAGGTGCGTTCTGCGCCCGACGGTACGGTGATATCGCGCCGTCTGGCGCGCAGCAGCGGCAATGCCGCGTGGGACAAGGCCGCGCTGGCTGCCATCGACCGCACGGGCAAACTGCCACGCGATACGAACGGCAGCGTGCCGACTCCGATGATCCTGGAAATGCGCCCCCGCGACTGAGGCTCACAGGCACCGCCCCTTCAAGGGCGGATCGACGATCAGCGCAGCAGCAGCGTCGGTTTACCCACCGAAGCCAGCAAACCGCTGGTGCGGCTCTTGGAGAACAGCTTGCGCCAGGGCGAATGCGTGTAGGCGCCCATCAGCAACCAGTCGGCGCCCTGCTCGGCCATGGCCTTCAAGATGACGTCCTGGGGATCCCCGTGCACACAGGCCCCTTGTGCTTCAAAACCACCGGCGCGCAGAGAGGCAATGGCCCAGTCCATGTCCTTCTGACCACTGGCCGCATCCTGGCCCGCCATCACGAGGTGGATGGGCAGGCCACGAAACAAGGGGCTGCCCGCGACCATCTCCACACCTTTGCGGGTGATGGCGCTGCCGTCAAACGCCAGCAACACGCGCTCAGGCGCCTTGAAGGCTTGTTGTCCCACGGTCAGGATCGGGCGAGCCAGGGCACGCACCACACCTTCAACATTGCTGCCGAGCGAGCGATCGCCCTCAGCGGCCGACGCACCCCGTCGGCCCATGACCACCAGCCGGGCTTCGCCCTGCACTTCCTGCAAGGTCTCATCGAGGTGGCCCAGGCGTTGGCGCATGTCCACCACCGGCACGCCAGCCGCCAGGGCACGTTCCCGCAGGCGGTTGAGGAACAGGCGCCCTTGTTCGCGGGCGGCGCGCACACGCGCTTCGTCTTCCTGACTCAGGCGGGTCAACAAGGTTTGTTGCGCATCGGGACCGATGGCCCCGCTGTGGTCGCTGCTGTGCGCTGTCTCGGGGTGGCGGTCGATGACGTGGAGCAGTTCCAGCGGTGCGCCCATCTGCAGGGCGGCCCAGGCGGCGTGGTCGGTGACGGTGTCTGCGTAGGCAGACTGATCGACGCAGGCGATGACGCGTTGTTCGGCTTTCTTCATGTGGGAGCTCCGGTCAGTGGTCGGTGATCAGGTCGGCGGCGCCGTCCTTGTCGTGCACGGCGAACTTGTCCACCAGCGTGGCGCTGGCTTCGTTGAGGCCCACCACCTCCACCTCGGTGCCTTCCCGGCGGAACTTCATCACCACCTTGTCCAGCGCACTGATGGCCGTGATGTCCCAGAAGTGGGCACGGCTCACATCGATCTGCACCCGGTCGATCACTTCCTTGAAATCAAACGCATTGGTGAAACGATCGGCTGAGGCAAAAAACACCTGGCCACTGATGCGGTAGTTGCGTTGGCGCCCTTCGTCCTGCGCCAGCGAAGACACCCGCAGGATCTGCCCGACTTTGTGGGCGAAGAAAAAGCCCGACAGCAACACGCCCGTGAGCACACCCTTGGCCAGGTCGTGTGTGGCCACGGTCACGATCACGGTGGCGATCATCACGGCACTGGAGCTCTTGGGGTGCTCGGCCAGGTTGCGGAACGATCCCCAGTTGAAGGTGCCGATCGACACCATGATCATCACGGCCACCAGGGCCGCCATGGGGATCTGTTTGACCCACTCACCCAGGAACACCACCAGAATCAGCAGCACCACCCCGGCAATCAAGGTGGACAAACGGCCCCGGCCACCCGATTTCACATTGATCACGCTCTGGCCGATCATGGCGCAGCCGGCCATGCCGCCGATGAACCCGGTGGCCATGTTGGCCACGCCCTGCCCGACGCACTCGCGGTTCTTGTCGCTCTTGGTATCGGTGAGGTCGTCGACGATGGTCGCCGTCATCAGCGATTCCAGCAGGCCCACCACCATCAGGGTGAGCGAATACGGGAAGATGATCTGCAAGGTTTCCCAGGTGAAGGGCACATCGGGAATCAGGAAAGCCGGCAGGCTGTCGGGCAGTTCGCCCATGTCGCCCACGGTGCGGATGTCCAGCCCCATGGCGATGGAAAACGCGGTGAGCACCACGATGGTGACCAGCGGCGAGGGCACGGCCTTGGTGATGTAGGGTAAGCCATAGATGATGGCCAGGCCCGCGGCGGTCATGGCGTAGACATGCCAGGTCACCCCGACGGTCTGCGGGTTCAGCTCGGGCAATTGCGCCATGAAAATCAGGATGGCCAGGGCATTGACGAAGCCGGTCACCACCGAGCGTGAGACGAAGCGCATGAGCACACCCAGCCGCACCCAGCCGGCAATCACCTGCAACACCCCGGTGAGCACGGTGGCGGCCAGCAGGTAGTCCAGCCCGTGGCTTTTGACCAGGGTGACCATGACCAGCGCCATGGCACCTGTGGCGGCCGAGATCATGCCCGGGCGCCCGCCCATGAAGGCGATGATGGTCGCGATCGAGAACGAAGCGTACAGCCCCACTTTGGGGTCCACACCCGCGATGATGGAGAACGCGATGGCCTCCGGAATCAGCGCCAGCGCGACCACCAGACCGGCGAGCACATCGTTGCGGACATTGGACAGCCAGTCCTGGCGAAAATTGTGAAACAAATCAAATACTCCAGCCCAACGCAGCGTGGGACAAACGGCGCGAGAGGCTCAACAACAGAAAAGAAACGCCGAGAAATGGCGCGCCACGCCTTGAACATTCGATCTCCGGGATCGACTTCAGCGGGGAATTGAGAGGCGCACAGTCCGAGCCCGGAAGGCTCTGGACCACAGCCCTGGCACACCGATCAACACGATCCAACGGCGGCGTGCCGTTGCATCGTCAAAGCGCCCGTCCCATGCGACCATGGCCGGGCACGGCGGACGCAACCCATCATTTTAGCGGCACCCGCCTGTTTCCGGCGATACCGTCTTGCGGCACCCCGATCGCTCCCGTCCAAAACTGGGTCCAGGCTCGCGCTGCAGCGAATGGGTCAGCCCCTCGCCAGCCCTTCCAGGTGATCGGCCACAAAAGCCGCGATCTGCTGCTTGCCCTCCACTGGCGTCACGCCACTGGTTTGCACCATGAACGCGCGCTGGGCCGAGCCCCGCGTGTCTTCGCCGCGGGTGGCCACCACGAGCGAGGCACGGCCCAGGCGGCGGGCCGCCACTTGCAGCAACTCGGCCTCGCTCACGCCCTCGAGGTACTTGAAGGCGACACAGGCCATGGCCGGGTCGGCCGCGCAGGCGAGGTCGATCACCTTTTCCGTGGGCTCCAGATCCAGTTGCAGGCTGGCCTGGCCCGAGGGAATCTTGCCCTGCACCGCCTGGCGCGGACGGTAATCGGCCACACCGGCCGAAAACACGCCCGCAAACAGGCCACCCTGCGCGCGCTGGACCACGGTGTCGCGGTATGCATCGAACGTGCGGGCGATGGTGAGCGGCAATGGCGCAGAGGGCCGCCAGGCACCGTCACCCAGCAGCAACTCGGCATCGGCACCGCGCCAGATCAGTTCGTCGGCGATATCCGCGCCCAGCCGGCCGCGGAACCGGTTCACGATGCGGCGCACGCCATCGATGGGCACCGGCGTGGGCCCGGCGGTGACGAGGATGCGCCGCCCGGCCAGCGGCGAATCGCTCAGCGCCCGGCCGACTGCAATGCACAGGGTTTCGGTGCTGGGCAGGTTGTGTTTGCCATAGGCGTCGTGCGGCGCCACGAACCGAACACCCAAGCCTGACAGCTTGCGAGCGTTGCCCACCAGCACACTGTTGTGCAAGGTGCCGTGCATGGTGGGCGCAATGACGATGCGTGTGCGGCCTTGCTCCATGCGGCCCAAAGCAGACGCCAGGGCCGACGTGACCACGGTGTCGGCGATGCCGCAGGCCATTTTGGCGATGGTGTTGTGGGTGGCCGGCGCCACCAGGTAGGCATCGAAGGGCGCACCATCGGAGAGGTGCTCTGCCGCCCAGGTCAATGTGGTCACCACAGGAGCACAAGTGGCCCACTCCAGCGCCTCCTGAGCCACATAGCGCAAGGCATCGTCCGAAGCAAAAGCGACCACCTCGGCGCCGTGTCGGCGCAGGCCTCGCGCCAACTGGGGGGTTTTCATGGCCGCGATGCCACCGGTGACCAGCAGCGCAATGCGCCGGCCCGCCAGGCGCTGGGACACCAGAGGCACGTCGTGGTCTCCCATGGGGCTGGGCGTGGGGGCGGAAAAGTCCCAGTCGTACTGGCTCATGCGTGGTGTCCTTGGTGCGGAAGGGCCTCGGGCGTTTCGGTGTTGCCCGGGCCTTCAACGGGCCAGGTCCGAGAACGTCGATCCAGTTGCGTGTTCATGGCTTCAAAGTGCCTGGGCAGGAAACGGCTGCTTTTGCCCATCTCGGTGTGAAGGTGCGGCAACACTTCAATGGCAAACGGGTCGGTTCCTTGAATACGCGACACCGGATGATAGGGCCGCCCTTCCTGAAACCAGGCCGGCACGAGTGCCGCGAGGTCGGGCACGGCGTCGGTGAACAGCATACAGCTCGTTTCACAGAAAGACGCATCGGCGGGGTGCCAGCGGCCATCCAGTTTGACCGCCGCAAAATAGTGTTTGACATGGCGGCGCATCAGGTTCCGCCAGGCTTCGGGCATCAGGACGCCCAGCACACCGATCTCCAGCGGCACCTCGACAAACCCCGCCTCAAGGCCCAGCGCCCGCAGCAGCGCCACCTGCAGATTGGCTTTGGTCGTGCACATGCCGCTGCCGCGCGCCAAGGTGCGCGACGCGGTCTCCTGCCACAGGCCAAACCGGTAAGGCATGCGCTGGACAGCGTGGAAGATGGCT
>JBFHEQ010000138.1:0-7883 GCA_041584075.1 Hydrogenophaga sp. | reverse complement strand
TTCACCGGTGTGGATCATGGTCACGGAGATCACACCCGTGTCCACCGGCTTCTTGTTGCGCGTGATGATGGTCTGGAAAGCCTGCACCATCTGGCAGGCCACGGGAACCGGATCGATGCCGTTGTGCGGCATGGCCGCATGACCCCCCTTGCCCCGGATCACAATGTGGAACTCGTTGCTCGATGCCATCACCGGGCCGGTGCTGGCGGCAAAGGAACCCACGGGCAGGCCTGGCCAGTTATGCATGCCGTACACCACGTCCATGGGGAACTGCTTGAACAAGCCGTCCTTGATCATCTCGCGCGCCCCACCGCCGCCTTCTTCGGCCGGCTGGAAAATGAGGTAGACCGTGCCGTCGAAGTTGCGGTGCTGGGCAAAGTGCTGCGCCGCCGCGAGCAGCATGGCGGTGTGGCCATCGTGGCCGCAGGCGTGCATCTTGCCCGCGTGCTGGCTGGCGTGGGCAAAGGTGTTGTGCTCCTGCATGGGCAAGGCATCGATGTCGGCGCGCAAACCAATCGCCCGCCCGCTCTTGCCGCCATCGCGGCCGTGCACGATGCCCACCACCCCGGTGGTGCCCAGGCCCCGGTGGATGGGGATGCCCCATTCGGTGAGCTTGTCGGCCACCACATCAGCGGTGCGCACCTCTTTGAAGCACAACTCGGGGTGGGCATGGATATCCCGGCGCACGGCGGCGATGCTCGCAGCCTGCGTCAGGATGGAATCGATCAGTTTCATGGTGTCCTCGGCGGGTCTAACGGGGATTGCACCAGAACGATGCGCAAACACCCAGCCGCCATCCTAACCACCGAAACGCCCCCACGCCAGAGACGTGTGCGACAACCCCCTGCGGGGAGAGGGCGCCCCACTTCAGCGGCGCACCTTGCCGTCGTCGGTGAGCAGCGTCATTTCCACGAACCGGGAGCCCACGCGCTGCTGCGCGCCGAAGTCGAGCTGGAATCCGCCCAGGTTGTACTTTTGCATGCCGGCCACTGCATCCACAAAGCCCTCCCGGCTCAGGTTGCGCCCGGCACGTTTCACCCCCTCGGCAAACACCTTGGCGGCCACAAAGCCCTCCATCCCCGAGTAGTTGGGCGCGATACCCCGCTTGTCCTTGAGCAACGCCAGGTATTCAGCGGCAATGGGCGAAGACGACGAGTACGGGTACGGCATCACCTGACTGACCACCACCCCTCGCGCCTCCGCGCCCAGCTCATCGAGCAGGGCCTGGGTCCCCACAAACGAGACGTTGTAAAAGTTGCGCGTGTAACCCTGGCGGCGCGCCAGGCGCACGAAGGCGGCACAAGCCTTGTAGCCGCTCACCTGCACGATGGCCTCGGGTTCCGAGGCGAGTATGGACTTGAGCGCCCCTGCCACATCGGTGGTGTTGCGCTCCACCGTGCCGGTGGCCACTGGGGCGAGCTGCACGGCCTTGAGCGCACGCTCCACCCCCGCGAGCACCGTCTTGCCGTAAGCATCGTCCTGGTAAAACACGGCAATGCGCTTGATACCGACCGATGTCAACTGCTTCACAATGGCCGCGGTCTCATCCGTGTAGGACGCCCGCAGGTGGAACACATACCGGTTAAACGGGTCGCGCAAGGCATCTGCACCGGTGCTGGGTGCAAAAAACGGTATTTTTTCGGCCGTGGCCAAAGGCAGGGCAGCCAGCGACGTGGGCGTGCCCACATAACCAAACAGGGCAAACACACCATCCTGGATCAACCGGTGGGTGTTGCCTGCACAACGTTCGGGCTCATAAGCGTCGTCCAGTCGCTTGATCTCGATCGTGCGGCCCTGAACCCCCCCTTGGGCATTGAGTCCGTCAAAATACAGCTTGGCCCCCAGGTAATACTGCAGACCCAGTTGCTCGGCAGCCCCGCTGAAGGCAGCGGATTGCCCCAGCACGATATTCTGGGACGTCAGGCCAGCGAGCTGCTGGGACTGTGCAGCCCGCGGCCAGAGTCCCCAGCCAGCGGCACCCAACAAACCGGCTCCTTGAGCCAAAACCCGACGACGTTGCATACCGTTTTTCTCCTGATATTCTGGCAAACCTGAATGCTTGCTACGCGCCATGGAATCCCAGCGCCTCGCAGCTTACAACAACTTACACATCCCATGACATCCGCAGATACCAGCGGTCCGCACAACACCGTGCGCGGCGCATGCCCCCACGATTGCCCCGACACATGCGCCTTGATCACCACGGTGGCAGACGGCGTGGCCATCCGCGTACAGGGCAACCCGGACCACCGGCACACCGATGGCGCGCTGTGCACCAAGGTCTCGCGCTACCCCGAGCGCACCTACCACCCCGAACGCATCCTCCAGCCACTCCAGCGGGTGGGGCCCAAAGGCAGCGGGCAATTTACGCCCGTGAGCTGGGACGAAGCCCTGGACACCATCGCCGCGCGCCTGAGCACCATTGCCGCTCAGGACCCTCAGGCCATCCTCCCCTACAGCTACGCCGGCACCATGGGCCAGGTCCAGAGCGAAGGCATGGCTGCGCGCTTCTTCAACCGGCTCGGCGCATCCCATCTCGAACGCACGATCTGTGCCAGCGCGGGTGGCGAAGCCCTCGTGAACACGCTGGGCGCCAAGGTCGGCATGAAGCTGGAACACTTCGCAGAGAGCCGGCTGATCCTGATCTGGGGCAGCAACTCGATCGCCAGCAACCTGCACTTCTGGCGCGTTGCCCAGCAAGCCAAGCGCGATGGTGCCCGCCTGGTGTGCATCGATCCGCGCCGCTCCGAAACCGCCGACAAATGCCACGAACACATCGCGCTGCGTCCGGGCACCGATGCGGCGCTGGCGCTGTCGCTGATGCACCAGCTCATCACCCACGACTGGCTGGACCACGACTACCTTGCCCAGCACACCCTGGGCTGGGAAGGCCTGCGGGAGCGCGCCCTGCAATGGCCCCCTGAACGGGCGGCCGAGGTCTGCGGCATACCGACGCAGCAGATCATCGATCTGGCCAAGGCATACGGCACCACCCGGCCGGCGGCGATCCGCCTGAACTACGGGATGCAGCGTGTGCGCGGCGGCGGCAACGCCGTGCGGGCAGTGGCCTGCCTGCCGGCCTTGGTCGGGGCCTGGCGACACCGCGCTGGCGGGATGCTGCTGTCGTCCAGCGGCCACTTTCCGATCCAGCGCGCTGCCCTGCACCGGCCCGACCTGCTCGCCGGCCGCCATCCGCGCCTGATCAACATGATCAGCATTGGCGACGACCTGCAGCGGGAAAGCTCAGCCGCGTTCGGCCCCCGTATCGAAGCGCTGATTGTCTACAACAGCAACCCGGTCGCCGTGGCGCCCGACTCCAGCCAGGTGGTCAAAGGGTTTGCGCGCGAAGACCTGTTCACGGTGGTGCTGGAACACTTCCAGACCGACACGGCCGACTACGCCGACATCATCCTGCCGGCCACAACCCAACTCGAGCACTGGGACGTGCACGCCGCCTATGGCCACACCGATGTCTTGCTCAACCGCCCGGCCATCGCGCCACAAGGTCAGGCCCGCAGCAACGCCGACATCTTCCGCGCCCTGGCCGCCCGCATGGGCTTCGACGACCCTTGCTTCAGCGAAGACGACCTCACCATGTGCCGCACCGCCTTCGGCGACGCCGTGGACTTCGACACCCTGCTGGCCCAGGGTTATGCCACGTTGTCGGTGCCAGAAGCGCCCTTTGCCAAAGGCGGATTTCCCACGCCATCGGGGCGGTGTGAGTTCGCCAGCAGCCGGCTGGCCTCGCAAGGGCTCGACCCCTTGCCCGACCATTTGCCCAACCACGAAGCGGCCGGCAGCGATGCGCGCCACCCCCTGGCGATGATCTCGCCACCGGCCCGCAACTTCCTCAACTCCAGCTTCGTGAACGTGAAAAGCCTGCGCGACATCGAGGGCGAGCCTCTGCTGGAGATGCACGCCGATGACGCCGCCGCGCGGGGCATCGAAAGTGGGCAGGTCGTGCGTGTGTTCAACGACCGGGGTGTGCACCACTGCAAGGTCAAAATTTCCAAACGCGCCCGACCCGGGGTGGTCAACGGCCTGGGCATCTGGTGGCGCAAGCTGGGCCTCGATGGCACCAACGTCAACCAGCTCACCAGCCAGCGCCTGACCGACATGGGCAACGGCCCGGTGTTCTACGACTGCCTGGTCGAAGTGGAAAAAGGATGACCCCCCTGCGCCGCTTCGCGTCTTCCCCCCACCAGGGGGACCGCGCCAGAGGCCCGGCAAAGCCGGTTCCTCGGCGCGCGCTGGCCGTGGGATTCGCAGCCCTTCTGCTTGCCGGCTGCGCCCAGCCCACCACCGGACTGGGCTACTACTGGCAATCGGTTTCTGGCCATCTGAAGATCATGCAGGCGGCCAAGCCGGTCGAAAGTTGGATAGCAGACAGCCACACCCCGGAGGTTCTGCGCGAGCGCCTGGCCCTGACCCAGCGCATCCGCGCTTTTGGTGTGCAGACCCTGCACCTGCCCGACAGCGCCAGCTACCAGCGTTACGCAGACCTGCAGCGCAAGGCGGCCGTCTACAACGTGGTGGCGGCACCCGCCCTGTCGCTCACCCTGGAACGCTGGTGCTTTCCAGTGGTGGGCTGCGTGGGTTACCGCGGCTACTACGACCAGGCCCATGCAGATGCCTTCGCCCGCACTTTGCCTGCCAACCTGGAGGTGGCGGTGTACCCGGTACCCGCCTACTCCACCCTCGGCTGGACCAACTGGATCGGCGGCGACCCGCTGCTCAACACCTTCATCGGTTACCCGGAAGGTGAGCTCGCCCGACTGCTCTTTCACGAGTTGGCCCACCAGGTCGTCTTCGCCTCAGGCGATACCGCCTTCAACGAATCGTTTGCGACGGCCGTCGAGCGACTGGGCGGGGAGCGCTGGCTGTCACAGTCCACACCCGCCGCGCGGGAGCAATACCGGGCCTTCGACGCCCGCCGACAGGAGTTTCGCGCGCTCACGCGCGCCACCCGTGAGCGGCTGACCAGCATCTACGAAGACACCGGCACCAGTGAATCCGACAAACAAGCGGCGAAGGCACAAGCCATGGCCCAATTCCGGACACACTACGCAGCACTGCGCGAGCGCTGGCGCGGCTACAGCGGTTACGACGCCTGGGTCGGGCGCGCCAACAACGCCAGCTTTGGTGCACAAGCGGCCTACGACGATCTGGTACCCGCCTTCGAAGCCCTGTTCCAGCGCGAGGGGCAGGACTTCCCCCGGTTCTATGATGCTGTTCGTGACCTGGCCCAGCAGCCACAAGAGGTGCGCCACGCCCGCCTGAGGGCACTGGTTCCGCCCTGACACCCCCACCCTGCCTCTTTTCAATTCCGCAACCGCACAAACACTCAACACCATGGCAGACATCCACATTCATCGTTACCACGAACTGGGTCTGAAAGGCGCGCGCAAGGTCGCCTGGAAATGGGCCGAACAGGCCGAGTCCGAGTTCGACATGGCCTGCGCCTACGCCGAGGGTGAGGAAGAGGATGAAGTGGAATTCACCCGCTCAGGTGTCAAGGGCCGCCTGCGCGTGTGTGGCGACCACTTTGAGCTGCACGCCCAGTTGGGCTTCCTGCTGGGCGCCTTCAAGGACCGTATCGAAAGCGAAATCGTGAAGAACCTGGACGACTTGCTGGCCGCGAAGAAGCCCGTCGCACGCAAGAAAAAACCCGTCTGAAAGCCCCTTGCACGGAGCCCTCCAGACGGGTCTTGATCAGAAAACGGCTCAGCGCATGGATTCGATCAGATCGATGTACTGCTGCTGGGCTGCATCGGTGGCCGTGCCTTTGAAGCCGTTCCATGCATCCCACTTGGCGCGCCCCACCATGTCGCTGAAGCCAGGTTTTTTGTCGGTGATGTCGCCCGTGGTGGCCTGCTTGTACAAGCCATAGATTTTCAACAGCGTGGCGTTGTCGGGGCGCTCGCTCAGGTTCTTGGAGTTGGCAACAGCGGCTTCAAATTGGGACTTCAGGTCGGACATGCAATGGCTCCTGTGAAACGGAAAAAACTCTTCTGGATTCGGTCGCCCCGAGAAGCCCGGCCCCTCCGGCCACCACAAGGTGCAAGGCCTGCCGGGCCCCGGGATCAGGGCTCGCCCTGTATCTTACGGCGATCTCTGACGGCAAAATAGACTGCCACACCCAACCCCCACGTGCCCGCCCCACCGGCCTCAACCGGCGTTGCGGCCCGTCCTCAGGAGATTTCATGGTTCAGCGCGTCACCAGAGCCGTCGCACAGCGGCGCAGAGCCACACCCGCTCAGGCGCCAGACCGCCAGTCCGCCGCCCCTGCGAGCCCGGGCCTGATGAGCTCGCTGGGTCTGGAGGGCGAGCGCATGAGCAAAGTCGACACCGCCTGGCTGCGCATGGACTCGCCCAGCAACCTCATGATGATCCTGGGTGTGTGGATGCTGCGCCCGGGCATCGGCCACGAGGCGTTGAGTCAGCGTGTCCACGATCGCCTCCTGCCCTACCGCCGATTTGTCCAGGTGGCTCGGGAGGACGCCGCAGGCGCTCACTGGGTCGACGACCCGAACTTTGACCTCTCCCGGCATGTGACCTGCCGGCCGCTCAAGAGCAAGCGGGGACAAAGCCCACAAGCGGCGCTGCAGGAACGGGTGGCCGATCTGGCCATGCAACCTCTGGATCCGAAACATCCCCGCTGGCAGTTTGAGCTCGTGGAAGACCACGAAGGCGGCTCGGCCCTGATCGCCCGCATCCACCACTGCATCGCCGATGGCATTGCGCTGATCAGCGTGATGATGAGCCTCGTCGACGGCGGTGGATTGCCCCCGCAAAAGAAGCCCTCGCAACGCAAACGCAGTGCCGTGGGCGCCGCTGAAGACTGGGTGGCCGACTCGCTGATCCGGCCGTTTGGCGACATCACGGCACGCGCACTGGAGGCCGCCGGTGGCGGTGCAGCCAAATCGCTGGCCCTCATGGCATCGCCCCAGCAGGGCCTCACCGAAACCGTGGACCAGGCCATGGACCTTGCGCGTACGGGCGGGCAGCTGGCGAGCGACCTGGCCGCCCTGGCCCTGATGCCCGACGATTCGCCCACCCGCCTCAAGGGCACACCGGGCACATCCAAACGCGTGGCCTGGTGTGAGCCCATTCCGCTGGACGAGGTCAAGGCCATCGGAAAAGTGTTGAACTGTTCGGTCAACGACGTTTTGCTGAGCTGCGTGGCGGGCGCCATCGGCACCTACCTGCGGCATCTGGGAGACGACACCGAGGGCAAGGAAATCCGGGCCATGGTGCCCATCAACCTGCGCTCGATGGAAGATGCTTGGAAACTCGGCAACCGCTTCGGACTGGTGCCTCTGGTGCTGCCCATCGGGGTCGCCAACCCGATCGAGCGCGTGTACGCGGTGCGCTCGCGCATGAACAGCCTCAAGGGCAGCCTGCAGCCCTTGTTGACCTTCGGCTTGCTGTCCATCGCCGGCATGCTGATCAAGCCCGCCCAGGACGCGATGCTCGCCATCTTTGGCCGCAAAACCACGGCCGTGATGACCAACGTGCCCGGTCCGGCGACCAAACTGCAGGTGTGTGGCTCGACCCTGGAACAGACCATGTTCTGGGTGCCCCAGACAGGCACCGTTGGCCTGGGTGTCTCCATCCTGAGCTATGGCGGTGGCGTGCAGTTCGGCGTCATCGCCGACACCACCCTCTGCCCCGACCCCCAAAGCATCATCGACGCCTTCGAACCCGAATTCCAGCGCCTGCTCATGGTCACGTTGATGCTGCCCTGGGGAGATTGATCCCCCCGCGCCGGCTGCGCCGTCACCCCCCAGGGGGCGGCACTGGCGGCCCGGCAAAGCCGGTTCCGCGGTGCCCTGGGATCTCGCGGCCTGCGGACCGCTCGAAGCGTGCTTCGCACGCAAGTC
>JBFHEQ010000137.1:0-7963 GCA_041584075.1 Hydrogenophaga sp. | reverse complement strand
GGCGATTGGCAAAACGCCATCACTGTCTTGCACAGCACCAACAACTTCCCCGAGTTCACCGGCCGCATTTGCCCGGCACCTTGTGAAGCCGCTTGCACGGTGAACGTGAACGGTGATGCCGTGGGCATCAAGAGCATTGAACATGCCATCATTGACAAGGCTTGGGCCGAGGGGTGGGTGAAGCCCGTCCAGGCCAAGGTCAAGACTGGCAAAAAGGTGGCTGTGGTGGGCTCTGGTCCTGCGGGAATGGCTGCCGCGCAGCAACTGGCGCGGGCTGGCCACAATGTGACCCTGTTCGAGAAAAATGATCGGGTGGGGGGCTTGCTCCGCTACGGCATCCCCGACTTCAAGATGGAGAAAGTCCATATTGATCGCCGCGTTGAACAGATGCAGGCGGAAGGCGTGATCATCAAGACCGGCGTATTGGTGGGTGAGATGCCCAAAGGCAGCAAGGTCACCAACTGGGCGACCGAGACCATCAGCCCTGAGCAGTTGAAGACAGATTTCGACGCGGTGTTGCTGACCGGCGGCTCTGAGCAGAGTCGCGATTTGCCCGTGCCCGGGCGTGACCTGGATGGCATCCACTTCGCCATGGAGTTCCTGCCGCAGCAAAACAAGGTCAATGCGGGCGACAAGTTGAAGGCCCAGCTGCGTGCCGATGGTAAACACGTCATTGTGATTGGTGGCGGCGACACAGGCAGCGATTGCGTGGGCACCAGCAACCGCCACGGCGCTTCAAGCGTGACTCAGTTTGAAGTCATGCCCGAGCCGCCCAAAGAGGAAAACAAGCCACTGGTGTGGCCATACTGGCCGCTCAAACTGCGGACCAGCTCAAGCCACGAAGAGGGTTGTGTTCGCGAGTTCGCGATCTCAACCAAAGCGTTCACCGGCAGCAAGGGAAAAGTCACCGGGTTGACCACCGTGCAAGTGGAGATGAAAGACGGCAAATTGGCCGAGGTGCCTGGAACGGAGAAGGACTACAAGGCCGATCTGGTTTTGCTGGCGATGGGATTTGTCCATCCCGTGTCCACGGTGCTGGATGCGTTCGGCGTGGAGAAAGACGGGCGAGGCAACGCCAAGGCGTCCGCCGACTTCACCGGAGGTTACGCCACCAACGTGGACAAGGTGTTTGCGGCGGGGGACATCCGGCGAGGCCAAAGCTTGGTGGTTTGGGCCATTCGTGAAGGTCGTCAGGCGGCACGGGCGGTCGATGAATACCTGATGGGGTTTTCGGATCTGCCTCGCTGAGTTCACCTGGATCAGCGAGCCTTTGACCATCGGCCAGATGGGCGATGCCACAGGACAGTGGTATCGCCCATTTTTTGGTATCACTGATCGTGTGCAAAAGATGGGGTAGAGTGCAAGTCCCGTGATATCGCGGGTTGATTGGGGCGGTTTGGAACTGGGGTATTCCCCCATGCGACAATGCGCGATTGTTTGCAGATACCCATGAGTGACAAACCCTTTATCGAAATCGACCATGTGACTTTTGGCTACGACAGCCGAAGGGTCATCTTGAATGACGTCTCGTTGCAATTCGAACGAGGCAAAGTCACGGCCGTGCTGGGCGGATCAGGTTGCGGAAAGACGACGCTGTTGCGGTTGATTGGGGGCGTTCATGCGGCCAATAGTGGTCGCGTGGTGTTCGATGGTGAAGTCGTCGATGCCGGCAACAAAGAGCAACTTTTTCGCTTGCGCCGCCGATTGGGCATGTTGTTCCAGTTTGGCGCGCTGTTCACGGACTTGTCCGTTTTCGACAACGTGGCCTTTCCTCTTCGCGAGATGACGGATTTGCCCGAGGAACTCATTCACAACATCGTTCTCATGAAGCTCAATGCGGTGGGGTTGCGTGGCGCAGCAGGACTCCGCATCAGTGAGGTTTCCGGTGGCATGGCTCGGCGCGTTGCGTTGGCTCGTGCGATTGCGCTTGACCCGGAGCTGATCATGTACGACGAACCTTTTGCGGGACTTGACCTGGTCTCCATGGGGGTTGCGGCCAAGCTGATTCGCACGTTGACCGACGTGACGGGCGCGACCACGTTGCTGATTTCTCACGATATCCCGCAATGTATGGCGATCAGTGACCGGGTGATCCTGCTGGCATCTGGAGGTCGCATCGTGGCCCAGGGAACGCCAGCCGAGCTGTTGGACAGCGACGACCCAGAGACGCGCCAGTTTGTTCGAGGAGAACCCGACGGACCGGTGAAGTTTCATTATCCCGCGCCGTCGCTGGACGAAGATTTCGGAGCGAGGAAGTCGGCATGAAGTTTTTCCAACGGTTGGGCCAGCGCACCATGGATACGCTGGCGGCTTGGGGTCATGGCGCGCTGTTTTTTGTGGAGTTGCTGCTCGCGCTGCCAGCGTCATTGCGCCGGTTTGGGCTGGTGGTTGGGCAGATTCATGCCATAGGCAACCGCTCGCTTGTGATTATTCTGGCCTCGGGCCTCTCTGTGGGCTTTGTGCTGGCCTTGCAGATGTATTACGCACTGGTCACCTATGGCGCGGCCGAGTCTCTGGGCTTGATTGTGAACCTCTCTCTGGTGCGCGAGCTGGGGCCGGTGGTCACTGCCTTGTTGTTCGCTGGCCGTGCAGGCACCTCGCTCACTGCCGAGATCGGGCTGATGAAGGCGGGTGAGCAAATCGCCGCCATGGAGTTGATGGCGATTGACCCCCGTTCCCGGGTGTTGGCGCCCAGATTCCTCGCTGGCATCATCTCCATGCCCCTGCTGGCCGGTTTGTTTTCTGCCATCGGCATTCTGGGAGCCTACGTGGTGGCTGTGGGACTGATTGGAATCGATGCTGGCAATTTCTGGTCCATTCAGCAGAGTGGTGTTGATGTCTGGCGCGACGTGGGCAATGGATTTGTCAAGAGCGTCGTGTTCGGCGTGATCTGCACCGCCGTTGCCCTCTATCAGGGGTTTGAAACGGAGGCAACGCCCGAAGGCGTGGCCTACGCCACCACACGCACGGTGGTCACGGCCTCGCTCGGTGTGCTGGCCATGGACTTTATTCTCACGGCGTGGATGTTTTCCACTCCCTGATTTCCCTTGTGGAGCTCTTATGAACAAAAAAAGCATTGAAATCTTCGTCGGTCTTTTTGTCGCCTTGGGGGCCGTGGGCCTGCTGTTTCTAGCGCTCAAAGCCGCCAATCTGGGCAGTTTTTCAGGTGGAGGCGACACCTACACATTGACGGCAAGATTTGACAATATTGGTGGGCTGAAAGCGCGCGCACCTGTGCGCTCTGCGGGGGTGAGCGTAGGCCGGGTGACCAGCATCACGCTGGATTCCGTAACCTATCAGGGCCTGGTGACCCTGGATCTCAACAAAGGCGTTGAGTTTCCGCGAGATACCTCAGCCAAAATCCTGACGTCGGGCCTGCTGGGTGACCAGTACATAGGCCTTGAGGCCGGGGGTGACATGGAGAACTTGAAAGGCGGAGATGTGATCACGCGCACGCAGTCTGCCGTGGTGCTTGAAAACCTGATCGGTCAATTTCTCTTCAGCAAGGCAGCCGACGGCGGTAGTGCACAGGCTGAATGATGTTCTCATTGTCAAGCAAGGTCTTGCGAGGGTTTGGTACCGCCAGGCCCCTGAACGGGAGTTCAACCATGACACACGAATACCGATACTCTCCAGGCATGGTCTGGCGTCACCGGTTTGGCATTGCCTTCTTGGTCTGCATGATGGCCGGGTGCGCCACAGGGCCTGACGCCAACCCACGCGACCCATTGGAACCTTTCAACCGCGATGTCTCTCGTTTCAACGATGCCGTTGATGGGGCATTGCTCAAGCCCGTGGCCACGGTGTACCGCGATGTGACACCGGATCCGATTCGGACCAGTATCAGCAATTTTTTTGGCAACCTCAATGATGCGTGGTCGTTTGTGAACGCCTCTTTGCAATTGCGTCCCAAGGAAGCCTCCGAAAACTTCTTGCGCCTCTCTGTGAATACCGTGTTCGGCGTCTTGGGCCTTGTCGATATTGCATCTGAAATGGGGATTGAGCGCACCTCGCTCGATTTTGGGCAAACGTTGGGGCGTTGGGGTGTGCCTTCTGGCCCTTATCTGGTGCTGCCCATCTTCGGCCCCTCGTCGGTCCGGGATGCTGCGGGTTTCACCATCGAGTCAAAGGGTGACCTGGTGCAAGGTTTGTCCAATGTTCCGACCCGTAACTCGCTCTACGCATTGCGCGCAGTGGAAACACGTGCCAATTTGTTGCGCGCCACCTCGATGTTGGAAGGCGCTGCTCTGGACAAATACAGCTTTACGCGCGATATCTACTTGCAGCGCCGGGAAAACCAGATCGAAGATCTGAAGGAAAAGGGGATCGGCTTGCAAGGCGTGCGGTGAGTGTGACCATACAAGACGATACGAAACAATTACACAAGCGATACAAAAACAGTGAACTGCCGTCTTAAAGTGGCAGTCTCAACACCAAGCGACTCGAACACCGCTCCGGTGTCTTGCTATTCGAAGGAACCAATATGATTCAACGCCGCCAATGGATGTCGACTTTCTTGATCGCGGGAGCCGCACTGCTCACTCCCCTGGCCTTTGCCGCGGATGAAGCGCCCGATGCGCTGGTACAGCGTGTGTCGGGGCACGTCATGGACACCATCAAAGCCGATGCGGCCATTCAGAATGGTGATGTGGCGCGCATCGTGTCGCTGGTGGACACCGAGATCATGCCCCATGTGAATTTCACTCGCATGACGTCTTCGGCTGTCGGTCGCTTCTGGCGCCAAGCCACGCCTGAGCAGCAGAAGGCCTTGCAGGCCGAGTTCAAGCTCTTGCTCGTGCGCACCTACGCAGGGGCATTGGGAGAAGTGAAAGACCAGTCGTTGTCCTTCCGGCCCACCCGATTCCGTCCTGAGGACACCGACGTCGTGGTGCGCTCTCAGGTGCGGGGCCGTGGCGAGCCGATCCAGCTGGACTACCGCCTTGAGAAAACGGGTGAAGGCTGGAAGATTTACGATCTGAACGTGCTCGGAATCTGGCTGGTGGACACCTACCGCAGCCAGTTCGCCCAGGAAATCAACAGCAAGGGCATTGATGGTTTGATCGCCACCCTGGCTCAGCGCAACAAGGCTGCAGCGACGGCCAAAGCTGGATGAAGGTGATTGCCATGGCTGCCGACAAGCTTGAATCCATTGCTCAGCTGCCTGAGCGCCTCACTTTGCAGGAAGCGGTGCGCGTTCTGGACCAGCTCAAGCAGTCGCTTGCCAAGCAGTCGGGTGATCGGGTGGTGGTCGATGCCAGTGGTTTGAAGGTTTTTGATACTTCGGCCGTGGCGGTATTGCTGGCTTTGCGCCGGAATCTGCAGAGCCAGGGCAAGCAGCTCAGTGTCGATCACTGGCCGCAACGCCTGGCGGATCTGGTCAGGCTGTATGGGGTGAGCGACTTGCTGCTGACTTGATTCAAGGGTTCTCGCCTTCCTCTTGGGCGGCTTTTGTGTGGCAGCTTAAAATGCCAAGTTCGCCACGATCTCGGCAGATGTCCTGCGTTCCGTGGTTCAGTGCCCGTACATGCCAGCCGTTTCTTTTCAACACGTCTCTAAATCCTACGCCACGCCCGGCGGGGAGCTTCATGCTCTGAAATCGGTGTCTTTTGACATCGAGCAGGGGGAGTTCTTCGGTCTTCTCGGGCCTAATGGGGCAGGGAAAACCACCCTGATCAGTGTTCTCGCCGGCTTGGCTTCGGCCACCGCTGGGCGGGTGACGGTCCTGGGTCATGATGTGCAGTCCGAGTATCAGGCTGCCCGGCGGTCCTTGGGAGTGGTCCCTCAGGAGCTGGTCTTTGATCCGTTCTTCACGGTACGGGAAGCCTTGCGCTTCCAGTCGGGGTATTTTGGCATCCGGAAGAACGATGCCTGGATCGATGAGCTGCTTCAGGGCTTGGGGCTGTCCGACAAAGCCGATTCCAACATGCGCCAGCTTTCGGGAGGGATGAAGCGCAGAGTGCTGGTCGCGCAAGCCTTGGTGCACAAGCCGCCAGTGATCGTTCTGGATGAGCCCACTGCGGGCGTGGACGTGGAATTGCGTCAAACGCTGTGGCGCTTTGTTTCTCAGCTGAACAAACAAGGCTGCACGGTTTTGTTGACCACCCATTATCTTGAAGAGGCTGAAGCTCTGTGTGGGCGCGTCGCCCTGCTCAATCGTGGGGAAGTGGTGGCGCTGGATCGCACGTCCGAGCTGCTGCGAAGGGCCGCATCCAATATTTTGCGATTCAAAACCGATGACAGCCTGCCCGCTGACTTGCTGGCCCTGGCTCGGGTCACTGGTCGGGTGGTGCAATTGCCCGCCAATGACGCGCTGGCGGTTGAGCGCATCTTGTCGCAAGTACGTCAGGCAGGTGCTACCGTGGAAGATATTGAGATCCGCAAAGCCGATCTGGAAGATGTGTTTCTGGAGCTGATTCAGGGCAGCAATGCCGCGCGTCAGGGGCAAGGAGTCACCGCATGAACGGCTGGCAAGTGCTCTTCTACAAAGAGATCCTGCGCTTCTGGAAAGTAGGCTTTCAAACCGTGGCCGCACCCGTGATAACGGCCATTCTCTACATGATGATTTTTGGCCATGTGCTCGAAGGGCGTGTGCAGGTGTACGACTCGGTGAGCTACACCGCCTTTTTGTTGCCAGGCCTTGTGATGATGAGCGTGTTGCAAAACGCATTCGCCAACAGCAGCAGCTCGCTGATTCAGAGCAAGGTGATGGGCAACCTGGTGTTTCTGCAATTGACCCCTTTGTCTCACCGCGCCTGGTTTGTGGCTTATGTCGGGTCATCGGTCGTGCGAGGTCTGGCCGTGGGGGCTGGTGTGATGCTGGTGACCTGGTGGTTTGCCCGTCCGCCTTTTGCAGCGCCCGCCTGGATTCTCGTGTTCGGTTTCATGGGCGCTGCCTTGTTGGGGGGGTTGGGCTTGATCGCCGGTCTTTGGGCCGAGAAGTTCGATCAGATGGCGGCCTTTCAGAATTTCATCATCATGCCCATGACATTTTTGTCGGGCGTGTTCTACTCGATCCATTCGCTGCCGGAAGTGTGGCAGCGTGTGAGCCATCTCAATCCGTTCTTCTACATGATCGACGGTTTCCGTTATGGCTTTTTTGGCGTGAGCGATGTGTCGCCATGGCTCAGCCTGGCCCTGGTAGGTGCTGCCCTTGCCGGGGTGAGTGCGATTGGGCTGCATCTGCTGCGCACCGGTTACAAGACTCGCCACTGAACCAAGCGCCCAACCCATTGTGAACTGTGTATTGTCATGACTGCTGAAGAACTCCAAGCCCTCATCGCCGCAGGCCTGCCCTGTGACCATATTGAAGTCACCGGTGATGGTCGGCATTGGTCGGCGGTGATCGTGTCATCGGCTTTTGATGGACTGCGTCTGATCGCTCGCCACAAGAAGGTGTATGACACGTTGGGTGCAAGGATCAAGACCGATGAGGTGCACGCTTTGTCCATGAAGACGCATACCCCCGCTGAGTGGGCGAAGAAATGACCCGCTCCGCGCCCATCCACAATGGGCGCCACCCGCAGCACGGCAGAGCTTCTTCTGCCATGGCCTTGGCTGGGGTTTCCACATGCATTGATGGTGGCGCTGGACGCCCCCTATAACCTAGAGATTTACGATGGACAAACTGCAAATCACCGGTGGCCGCCCTCTCAATGGTGAGGTGGTCATCTCAGGTGCCAAAAACGCGGCCTTGCCCGAAATGTGCGCCACTCTGCTCACAGACGAGCCTGTGCGCCTGCTCAATGTGCCCCGTTTGCAGGACGTGGCCACCATGCGTCGCCTGCTCGACAACATGGGCGTGAAGACAGAGACACACGGCGAGCGTGGTGGCTTGTCCTTTCACGCAGTCGACAGCATCTTGCCTGAGGCGCCCTATGAGCTGGTCAAGACCATGCGCGCCTCGGTGCTCGTGCTGGGTCCGTTGCTCGCGCGATTTGGACAGGCCAAGGTGTCATTGCCCGGT
>JBFHEQ010000136.1:0-7968 GCA_041584075.1 Hydrogenophaga sp. | reverse complement strand
AGCAGCATCTTGGGGTTGAGCGCGAAGGCCCGCGCGATGCCCACGCGCTGCTTCATGCCGTTGGAGAGCTCCGAAGCCTTCTTCTGCATCGATGAACCCAGGCCCACGCGGCTGAGGTAGTAGCCCACGGTGTCGCGGCGTTCCGCCTCGCTCGCGTGGGGGAAGACGCGGGCCACGCCGAGCATCACGTTGTCGAATGCACTGAGCCAGGGCACCAGGCTGGGCGCCTGGAACACCAGACCGCGGTCCGGGCCGGCATCGGCCACCTCGCGGCCATCGAGCACGATCACGCCTTCGGTGATGTCGGTCAGCCCGGCCATCATGGACAGCACGGTGGACTTGCCGCAGCCGGAGTGGCCAATGACCGAAATGAATTCGCCCTTGCGGACCTTGAGGTCAAAGCCATCGACCACCGTTTGCGGGCCTTTGGGCGTGGGGTAGACCTTGATGATTTGCGAGAAGTCGACAAAACGGTCGTCGGCGCTGGTGGCTGCGAGCGGCGCGTCGATGGTGATGCGCTTGGGCACTTCCACCTCGGCTTCGAGGCGCTCGGCCAGGGCCGCGTGGCGCAGGGCCAAGCGGCTGGCGAGGGTGGGGCTGTTGGACCTTTCCGCAACGCTGCGCGGAGTCAGCGTGGGCAGTTGAATGACGTTGCCGCCCTGGCCTGCGGCGAGTTTGTGCGACAGGCCGATGAGGTATTGCGTGATCTCGGCGCGCAGTTGCTGGAAGCGCGCGTCGTGGTTCATGGCACGGCGGTCGCGCGGGCGGGGGATGTCCACCACGAACGAGGGTCCGAGCGTGGCGCCGGGGCCGATGTCGAGCGGGATGATGCGGTCGGCCATCATCAGGGCTTCGTCCACATCGTTGGTGATGAGCACCACGGTCTTGGTGTCTTCGCTCCAGATGCGCACGATCTCGTCCTGGAGGTTGGCACGGGTCAGGGCGTCGAGCGCCGAAAGCGGCTCGTCGAGCAGCAACACATCGGGATCTGTGGCCAGGGCGCGCGCCACCGACACGCGCTGGCGCATGCCGCCGGAGAGCTGGGCAGGCTTTTTGTCGATGGCGGGTGTGAGGCCCACCATGGACACGTACCGCTTGACCCGCTCGGCACGCGCGGCCGCGCTTTCGCTGGCGAACACGCGGTCCACCGCCAGGGCCACGTTGTCGCGCACGCTGAGCCAGGGCATCAGCGAGTAGCTCTGGAAAACGATGCCACGGTCCGGGCCAGGCCCGGTGATGGGCTGACCGTTTTTCAGCACGTCGCCGCTGTCGGCGCTGATCAAGCCCGCGAGCAGGCTCACCAGGGTGGTCTTGCCGCTGCCCGAGAAGCCGACGATGGCAACGAACTCGCCCGGCTCCACGCGCAGGTTCAGGTCTTTCAGGATGTCGGACCGGTGGGTCCCCGATCCGTAGCCTTTGCAGACATTCTTCAGCTCCAGCGCGGCGACGTTGGGCACGGCCACCAGGGTGGGCTTGTGCGTGGCGCTGCTGTCCGCATCGGGGAGGGATTTGAGTGCGAGGTTCATGGCTGCGTCCGGTAGGTTCGATGGGTGCGCCGCTTCAGCGTGGCACCACGAGGTTTTGCAGTACCTGCATCAGGCGATCGAGGGCGTAGCCGATCAGGCCGATGGTGAACACCGCCACCATGATCCGGCTCAGCGAGTCGGAGCTGCCGTTCTGGAACTCGTCCCAGACGAACTTGCCCAGGCCCGGGTTTTGCGCCAGCATCTCGGCGGCAATCAGCACCATCCAGCCCACGCCCAGCGAGAGGCGCAGACCGGTGAAGATGAAGGGCAGGGCAGACGGCAGAATGATCTTGCGCACGCGGGTGGCCAGTGGCAGTTGCAACACCTTGCCCACGTTGACGAGGTCCTTGTCAACCGAGGTCACACCGATGGCGGTGTTGATCAGGGTGGTCCAGAGCGAGCACAGGGTCACCGTGATGGCCGAGATCAGAAACGATTTCTGGAACATCGGCTCGTCGGTGGTGACATAGACCGCACTCACGATCAGGGTCACGATGGGCAGCCAGGCCAGCGGCGAGACCGGGCGAAACAGCTGCACCATCGGATTGATGGCAGCCTGCACGATCTTGGACGTGCCGGCCAGGATGCCCAGCGGCACGGCCACCACGGTGGCGAGCAGAAAGCCCACGAACACGGTGTAGAGGCTGGTGACGATCTGGTCGAGGTAGGTGCGCTTGCCGGTCCACTGGAAGTTGCGTGGCTCATAGGTCGGGTCTTCGGCGATGCGCTCTTTGTTGCGCTGCACCTGGCGCTCGTAGAAGGCGGCTTCGCGCTCGCGCTCGGAGAAGTGCTCCTTGACCAACACCACCGCCTGTTCGGCCACTTGGGCCGGACCGGGCACGGCGCCCAGGCTGGTCTGGATGCGCGAAGCCGCGACCGACCACAGCGCCAGGAAGATGACAAAAGCCACCACCGGCACGCCGATGGTCATGACAAAGGCCCGGCCCAGCTCGCGTGGATCGCGCAGGGCAGCTGCCCCGCCGCCGAAGAGTTTGTTGACGAGTTCCATGGTGTTAAACCTTGTCAGCGGCTTTCAGGCCGATCTTGAATTTGGCGAGGTAGTCGTTGGGCTTGCGGCCGTCGTAGTCGACGCCATCGATGAAGCCGGTCTGAACACCCTTGAAGCCGTCGGTCTTGGGCAAGTCGGTGGCCTTGATCTTTCCTTCGGCGACCAGCGCGTTGGCGGCTTCCAGGTAGACCGCAGGCAGGTAGACCTTTTTGGCGATGTCCATGTACCAGCTGTCGGGCTTGGCTTCGGTGATCTGGCCCCAACGGCGCATTTGCGTGAGGTACCAGATGGCATCGCTGTAGAAAGGGTAGGTGGCGAAGTTGCGGAAAAACACGTTGAAGTCGGGGGCGGGGCGCTTGTCGCCTTTTTCGAATTCAAAGGTGCCGGTCATGCTGTTGGCAATGACCGCCGCGTCAGCGCCCACGTATTGCGATTTGGACAGCATCTTCACGGCCTCGACCCGGTTGGCCATGGACGCGTCCAGCCACTGGCCGGCGCGGATCAGCGCCTTGACCACGGCGATGTGGGTATTGGGGTTGGCCTGGGCCCAGCCAGCGGTCACGCCAAACACTTTTTCCGGGTTGTTCTTCCAGATTTGATGGTCGGTGATCACGGGAACGCCAATCCCTTTGAACACCGCCTGCTGGTTCCAGGGTTCGCCCACGCAATAGCCGTGGATGGTGCCCGACTCCATGGTGTTGGGCATCTGGGGCGGTGGCGTCACCGACAGCAACACGTCGGCTTTGGATGTGCCCGAGATGTCCGAAGAGGTGTAGTAGCCAGGGTTCAGGCCACCGGCGGCGAGCCAGTAGCGCAGCTCGTAGTTGTGGGTTGAGACCGGGAAGACCATGCCCATCTTGAACGGCTTGCCTTCTTTCTTCCAGGCATCGACCACCTTCTTCAAGGCGTCGGCCTTGATCGGGTGCACCGGCTTGCCGTCTTTCATGGGCAGGTGGGGTTTCATTTCGGCCCAGACCGCGTTGGACACGGTGATGCCGTTGCCGTTCAGGTCCATGCTGAAAGCGGTGACGATGTCGGCCTTGGTGCCGTAGCCGATGGTGGCGCCCAGGGGCTGGCCGGCGAGCATGTGGGCGCCGTCGAGCTGGCCGTCGATCACCCGGTCGAGCAATACTTTCCAGTTGGCCTGGGCCTCCAGTTGCACGTTGAGGCCTTCGTCTTCGAAGTAGCCTTTTTCGTATGCAACGACGAGGGGCGCGCAGTCGGTGAGCTTGATGAAGCCGAATTTCAGCTGTTCTTTCTCGGGGCGGCCTGCTTTGGCGGCCAGGGCCGGCAAGCCCAGAGAGGAGGCGCCGGCCAGGGCCAAGGCCTGGGTGGCGAAGCGGCGGCGGTTCGGGTGGTTGGTGGCAGCGGACATGAACAACTCCTGAAAGCAAAAAAACAAGCGGGGCCAGATCCAAACAAAAACGGCGTCCATCAACAGGCAGGCCGTTGGCCTGCAGGTGATGGACGCCGTTGTCCGGATGGTCTGGAAAGACCTGAGCAGTGTGCCGTCGTTGGCACGCCGCTTTTGTCAGCAATAAAGCAGGGTTCGTGCCAGGTCTCTCTGCTGGAATGGGCCGGTGACGCTGACCCGTTGATTCATTTGCGTTTTCCCGGCTTCTGGACCCGCGCGCCGAGCGTCATGGGCTGCTGTAGCCGCCTTGGCGGCCGGTGGTCTGAAGCTTCGAAATGGTGCGTTGGCAGCGGCAAGCACTTTTTTTGTGCGCCGCAACATCCGTTTCAGCGCTTCGGTTCCGGGAGCACATCCGCCATGGCCAGCACGGCTTCTGCCACATCTACCACCCGCCGGTTCTGGTTCATCGCCATTTGCCTCAGGGTTTTGTGGGCCGCTTCTTCGCTCAGACTGCGGTGGGCCATGAGCAGGCCCTTGGCGCGCTCGATCAGTTTGCGCTCGTTGAGGCTGGCGCGCGCGGTGTCGAGCTCGTCACCCATGCTTTGCAGGCGGTGAGCCTGTTCCTGGACCAGTTCGAGGATGGATCGATCGAGTTGCTGCCCGAAGCCCTGGCCGCCGGCGCTCAAAGGGTGGTCCGGCAAGCGCTGTCCGTTGTTGGCGAGATCAAAAAAATCCGACTCCATGGCGCTTTGCTCGAAGGTTGAGCTGGCGTTCAAGCCCTCAAAGGCGGTCAGTTCTTCCGAGGTGGATGTGATGCGTTGCTGGCACAGGGCGACCAGCTCGGATGCCATCTGGTCTTCGACCGCCTTCATGGCGTCCATGGTGGCGGTACAGCAATCAAACCAGGTCTGGCTGAGCTCCGGTGCCAATGGGGCGCCGGGCGCTGCGGTGCAGAGCACGCGACGCAAGCGCTCCAGACACACCAGACCCTCGGGCTGGCGCGCCGTGAGCCAGTTCGCCAGCACCGTTTCGCTGGCGAACTCGCTGAAGACCTGCAGGCAACGCTCTTGCGATTCGATCAGGTGGAGCAACTGCTGCTGCGATGGTGCGTCTGCATGCCCCGAGGCAAAGAGGGCCGAACCGGTGGCCCGTTCCTGGCCGGCGCATTCTTTGCCCTGCATGAAATTGAACAGCGCGACCAGGTGTCTTGAGATACCTGGGTCGGCAGCGCCATCGGCGGCCTCAAACACCACCGCCAGCAGGCCGTTGATGAGCCGGATAAACGCGGCTGTCGCCTGGGCAGGGGTCAGTTGCTGTCGGGTGACCCGGGTTCGGAGCTGGGGCAGTGCGTCCAGCCCCTGGAGCACATAGGCAATGCGGCTGTAAAGGCGGGCACCATGGCCATTTCGAGGCTTGGCATCGGTGTCAAGTTGGTCAAAGCAGGTGCGGACCTCGGCCTGGACTGCTTCACAGGGGGTGATCTGGGCTTCGCGCTCGGCCACCCAGCGTTCGCCCTGGGACGCCAGGTACAGGTTGGACAGGCCACGTTCGCGTTGTAAAACATGCACCAGCCGTCCAATGGCCTTGACCAGCTCGCTGGTCAAGGCCAAGCGTTCGAGTTCGGCGATTTCGCAGCGTTTGGCTGCGATGAGAAAGCGGAGGCCTGAAGTCATCGTGTGGTGGGTGGTGGGCGTGGCCGACACGCTTGCACAAGCAACATCCATGCCCCGGCCTCTTGGCGGCCCGGGCGACGGCATCTGCGGCGCGAGCAGAGGCACTCCCGACCGCGCGGGATGGGCCGGAAGGCCGACCCTGATTCTGCCGGCGCTTCTGGCGGGCGACTCGGGTCAACGGGATCGCACGGCGGCGTGCTGGTCTTCAGGGTGCAGTTGCGGCTGCCGTTTGCGGTTCGCGCTGCGCCTGCGGGCCGAGCTGGTGGTGCAGGTTGACCACGGCGCCGACCATGATCAGCGCAGGCGGCTTGACACCGTGGGTGACCGCCAGGGCGGGCAGGTCTGCCAGCGTGCCGGTGATGCAGCGTTCTTCGGGCAGGGTGGCGCGCTCCACCAGGGCTGCGGGTGTCTCTTGTGGCAACCCATGGGCGATCAACTGTCGGCAAATCTCGGGCAGGTTGTTCACGCCCATGTACAGCACCACGGTCTGGTTCGGGCGAGCGAGCATGTCCCAGTCCATGGACAAGGCTTTGTTCTCACGCAGGTGACCGGTGGACAGCACCAGCGAACAGGCGTGGTCGCGGTGGGTGAGAGGAATGCCCACGGATGCCGCCGCCCCTTGGGCGGCGGTCAGCCCGGGCACCACGGTAAAAGGTATGCTGGCCTGCGCGAGGGCCTGGGCTTCTTCGCCACCGCGCCCGAAGATGTAGCCGTCACCGCCTTTGAGGCGCAAGACGGGTCGCCCCGACTTCGCCAGCCGGATCATCAGCTCGATGATGGAGGCCTGCGGCAATGCGTGGCGCGAAGACTCCTTGCCCACATACACGCGGTCGGCGCCTGGTGGCAAAAAATCCAGAATGGCCGGGCTCACCAGGTGGTCGTAGAGCACCAGTCTGGCCGCCTGCAAGGCGCGCATGGCCTTGATGGTGAGCAATTCCGGATCACCCGGCCCTGCGCCGACCAGGGTCACCGCCCCGGGTGGACCACTAAAACCGGACTCGTTTTCCGGCCAGCCAGGGGTCAGCCAGTGGCTGGGTTCCATGACGCTCATGTTGTGCACTCCTGCGTGGGCTTGTTGTTGGTCCTATTGTTCTGCGAGGGACTTGCGCAGACCTTGACCCAGTTCAAGGACAGGGCCTGCGCGTAGGTTGACCATGGCTACCGTTCGCTAACCGGCCATGGACAGCAGCCCGGCGAACTGGTCTGAAAACCCTGGAGGGGTGGGCAGACTGCTTACAACCGCTGATCCGCGACGGAAAGAGAACCCATGAAACCCACCAAGATCATTCTGGGCACGCTGGCGATGGCCGCCATGCTGGCCGCTGGCAGTCTCCATGCAGAAGACAAGAAGAAGCTGACGCAGCCTGAAGCCAATTACCAGGCGGGCAGTTCGCCGTTGGTCACCGAGCCGATGGTGCAGAGCGTCAATCCCAAGGCGCCTCCCATGACGCAAGCCGAGTTTGACGTCGCGCGGAAAATCTATTTCGAGCGCTGTGCCGGCTGCCATGGTGTGCTGCGCAAAGGGGCGACCGGCAAACCCTTGACGCCCGACCTCACGGTCGAAAAAGGCACCGACTACCTCAAGGTGTTCATCGCTTACGGCTCGCCCGCTGGTATGCCCAACTGGCAAACGTCTGGCGAAATGACCGAGAAAGAAGTCGACCTGATGGCGCGCTACATCCAGCATGAGCCGCCTGTGCCGCCGGAATTCGGCATGGCCGACATGAAGAAGACCTGGAAGGTGCTCGTGCCGCCCGAGAAGCGGCCGACCAAGAAGATGAACAACTACAACATCACCAACATCTTCTCGACCACATTGCGTGATGCCGGTGAGATCGCGTTGATCGATGGTGACACCAAGGAAATCATCAGCGTCCTCAAGACCGGTTACGCCGTGCACATCTCGCGCATGTCGGCTTCGGGCCGCTACCTGTTCGTGATCGGCCGTGATGCCAAGGTCAACATGATCGACCTGTGGATGGAAAAGCCCGACACCGTGGCAGAAATCCGCACGGGCCTGGAAGCGCGCTCGGTCGAGAGCAGTAAATTCAAAGGTTTTGAGGACAAGTACGCGATCGCCGGTACCTACTGGCCGCCCCAGTTTGTCGTCATGGATGGCGATACCCTGGAACCCCTCAAGATCGTCTCGACCCGTGGCAACGTCGTGGGCACGCAGGAATACCACCCTGAGCCCCGCGTGGCCTCCATCGTGGGCAGCCACTTCAAGCCCGAGTTCGTGGTGAACGTCAAGGAAACCGGCAAGACCTTGATGGTGGATTACTCCGACCTGGATGCGCTCAAGGTCACCGAAATCGGGTCGGCGCCATTCCTGCACGACGGTGGCCTGGATTCGACCAAGCGCTACTTCATGGTGGCAGCGAACCAGAGCAACAAGATCTCCGTCTT
>JBFHEQ010000135.1:0-7985 GCA_041584075.1 Hydrogenophaga sp. | reverse complement strand
GACACCGACATGCCCATCGTCGCCGGCTTGCATGTGGGCACCTTCGCGGCCTACGCGCGCCTCTCGGGCCAGGTGCCGGTGGTGGGCATCGCGGCGGGACGCTGCTTTGCCGGCAATGCCGCTTTGCTGGGTTGCAGCGATGTGATCATCGCAACCCGGGCCAGCAACATCGGCATGGGCGGACCGGCCATGGTCGAAGGCGGCGGTCTGGGGGTGTTCAAGCCCGAGGACATCGGGCCGTCGGCTGTGCAGGCGGCCAATGGGGTGATCGATGTGCTGGTCGACGACGAGGCCCAGGCGGTGGCCGCGGCGCGACACTACCTGTCGTTCTTTCAGGGACGTGTGCCCGACTGGATCGCGCCCGACAGCGAGGCCTTGCGCCACGCCGTGCCCGAGAACCGGCTGCGGGTGTATGACAGCCAGGTGGTGATGGACGGCCTGGTGGATGTGGGCAGTCTGATGCTGTTGCGCCGCGGTTTTGGCGCGGGCATCCACACGGCGCTGGCCCGCATCGAGGGCCGCCCGGTGGGCATCCTCGCCAACAATCCGCACCACCTGGGCGGCGCCATCGATGCCGACGCGGCCGACAAGGCGGCGCGTTTCATGCAACTGTGCAACGCCCACGGTCTGCCTTTGCTGAGTCTGGTGGACACCCCCGGGTTCATGGTCGGCCCCGACGCCGAGGCCCGGGGCCAGGTGCGCCATGTGAGCCGTTTGTTTGTCACGGCGGCGGCCTTGCGGGTGCCGGTGTTCAGCGTGGTGCTGCGCAAGGGTTATGGTCTGGGCGCCATGGGCATGACGGCTGGCGGGTTTCACGCCCCGGTGTTCACGGTGGCCTGGCCCACGGGCGAGTTTGGTGCCATGGGGCTGGAAGGGGCGGTGCGGCTGGGCTTTCGGCGCGAGCTGGAGGCCTTGCCCGAGGGTGCGGAGCGGGAAGCCCTGTTTCAGCGCCTGCTGGCACAACAAGTGGCCAACGGTGCGGCAGCGCAGATGGCTGCCACGCTGGAGATCGATGCGGTGATCGATCCGGCGCAAACACGCGCCTGGGTGGTTCGAGGGTTGTTGAGTGCTCGCATCCAACCTGACACCGTTGGACGCTTTGTTGACGCCTGGTGAGCGCCACTGACCTGAAATCGAGTTTCAGTTGAGGTCTGCGAACCCGGAGTTGCGTGGCGTCACCGTGGCCGCCTGTGGCGCCGGCTGGTTGATGTTGATCCAGAATTCGCAAACGTGCTTCATGGCACCCAGAAACTGTGCAAACTCGGTTGGTTTTGCGATGTAAGCGTTGGTACCAGCGTCGTAGGCGCGCTGCAGATCGCTCGGCTCGGTGGACGACGTGAGTACCACCACCGGGATGTTGCACAGCTGATCCGACCCTTTGATCTCGCGCAACACGCCGATGCCGTCGAGCAACGGCATTTTGAGATCCAGCAAGACCAGCACCGGGTTGCCCCCCGTTCGGTTGCTGAAACCATCGCGGCGATACAGGTAGTCCAAAGCCTGCATGCCATCGGACACGTGGGTGACTCGGCCGTCGAGCCCATGGCGGGCCAGCGCCAGCTTGGTGAGCTCGGCATCATCGGGGTTGTCTTCGACCAGCAGGATGGCGTCGGCGTTGGTGTTCATGGTTTCTGCAAGATGGGTTAAATGTCGTGCGGAAGACCGCCCAGGCTGACTCCGTCGAAGGGCAGGGAGAAATGAAAAACACTCCCTTGGTGTATGACGCTCTCAGCCCAAATGCTACCACCGTGGCGCTCCAGTATGCGCCGGGTCAGCGCCAAACCGATGCCGGTGCCCTCAAATTCTGAGGCCCTGTGCATGCGCTGGAAAACGCCAAACAGCTTTTGAGCGTATTGCAGGTCAAAGCCCACGCCGTTGTCAGCCACTGAAAAAGTGTAGCCCACCGCAGGGTCGACGCTCCAGGATATTTCAATCCTTGCCTGTTCACGGGGGCGGGTGTATTTGAATGCATTGCTCAGCAGGTTGGTCCACACCTCACGCAGCAGCAAGGCGTCGCCCTGGACCACAGGCAGATCGGGGGCGATCACCCACTCCACCACGCGCTCCTGGGTATCGTGGCCAATCTGGTTCACCACCGCATCCACCAGCATGGAAAAATCCACGGGGGCGAGGTCTACCGCAGAGCGCCCGAGCCGGGAGAAGGCCAGCAAGCCGTCGATCAACTGGCTCATGTGGCGTGACGAGTTGGCAATGGTCGACAGATAGCGCTGGGTGGTTTCGTCACCCTGCTCGCTCAGGTGCTCCTCCAGCAGACTCACAAAACTGGAGATGTGCCGCAAAGGGGAGCGCAAGTCGTGCGACACCGAATAAGAAAACGACTCCAGATCCTTGTTGGCTGCGAGCAGTTGTTCGGTGCGCTCCGAGACCCGGTTCTCCAGCTCTTCATTGATGTTGCGCATCAGATCGTCGAGGCGCTTGGCGTCGCTGATATCCTGGTTGATCTTGGCAAAGCCACGCAGCTCGCCACTGTCGTCGCGCAAGGCGATCAGCACCGAATAAGACCAGTAGCGGGACCCGTCTTTGCGCTCGTGCCAGGCGTGCAGCTCGTGTTGCCCGCGCGAGGTGGCAATGCGCAGCATCCGCTCGGCACTGGCCAACGCCTCTTCGGGCTTTTTCCGGCGGAAAAGTACGTGGTAATGGCGGCCGATGACTTCCGTGGGCGAATAGCCCTCCATGCGCTGGGCGCTGTCGGTCCAGTCGGTGATGATGCCTTGGGCGTCCAGAAAGAAGATGCAGTAATCCCGCAGGTTGTCCACCATCAGGCGGAAACGCTGATCGCTTTCCAGCAGCTCCATTGAGCGTTCCTGGATGCGTCCCTCCAGCTCTTCGTTGAGGTGGCGGACGCGCTCTTCGATCTGTTTGCGTTCCGTGATGTCGATGATCTGCACGAACAGTCCCCGGACCGTTCCATGGTGGACGTCGGGCAGGTAGCTCGCCCGGATGTACATGGGCTCACCAGCGGCTCTTTTGCTCCAGGCTTCGTAGTGCTGTGGTTCGCCGGCCAGGGCCGCCTGCAAACGGGGGGCGACGTCGAGCCAGATCGCCTCCGGCAGGCATTCACTCACGTGTCGACCCATCATCGAGTCGGTATCGATGCCGTAAAGGCGCTTGTGCTCGGCGTTGGCGAACCGGTAGTGAAGCGTCGCATCGACATACGCCACGATGCCGGGAATGTGGTCTGTGATGGTGTGCAGAAAACGCTGACTCTCGCGCAATGCGGTCTCGGCCGCCTTGCGCTCGGAAATATCGATCACCGTGGTGTTGCTGCGCAGGAAGCCCCCCTCGGCATCGCGAACGGCCGAGGACGACAACAGCGCCGGGAACGTGGATCCGTCCCGGCACACCATTTCGTATTCTGCGTTGTCGAGCTCGCCGTCGTGGATCAGCCGGTGCAGCCGCTCCGCCAGTTGGGCTTCGCGGTCCGGCAAAATGAAGTCCTGGAAGCGCTTGCGGCCCACCACCTCATCCCGCTGGTAGCCCAGCCAGCGCAGTTCGATGTCGTTGATGGACACGAAGACACCGTTAACGTCCAGCGAATGATAGCCACAAGGGGCTTCGTTGTAGAGGTCTTGCGACAGAGACAGCGCTTTGCTGAGCTCCTGGTTGGTCGCTGCCACCTGCATCTCGGCCGCCCGCCGTTCGGAGATGTCCAGTATCTGAATGAAGATACCTTGTGTTTCGCCGTTTTCGACGAGCGGGGTGTATTCCACTGTGGCGTAGAAAGCCTGGCCGTCCGGGAAAACCCGTTCGCCCTCAAAGCGTTGCGACGTGCCGGCGAGCGCAGCCTTCAGGAAGGGCAGGGCTTGTTGGTAGTTGTCCGGGTGGGCGATCTCGCTCAGGTGCTTGCCGGGCAGGTCCTGCGGGTTGCCACCCAGCCAGCGCGCGTAACTGACGTTGGCAAAGCGGCAAATCAGCTCCCGGTCGAAGAAGGCGATCTGGACGGGAATGTTGTTGGTGATGTTCTGCAGGAAGCTGCGCTGTGACACCAGAGCCATTTCGGCCGCGTGGCGCTCGGAAACATCCACCAGCGAGTTGTTGGTGTGTAAGAACGCGCCTTGCTCGTCGTATACCGCAGTGCTGCCGATCAAGACCCAAAACTCGGATCCATCGCGACGCACCATGCAGACTTCGGCCGACTCCAGACTTTCTTTGCGTATCAGGCGCTCGAGGCGCTTCATCGTGCTGGGGATCTGGTCAGGCCGAATCCACTCCCGGATATTTTTCCTGCCGACCACCTCGTCGTGGGTGAAACCGAACCAGTCCAGCTCGGTCTGGTTGATGCGGATGATCACACCCTCGGCGTCGATGGAGTGGTAACCGCAGGGAGCCTGGTTGTAGAGCTTCTGGGCCATATCCAGCGCATCGCTGATCTGCCGGTTGGCGCTGGCCAATGCCTGTGTGCGCTCCATGACGCGGCTTTCTAGGCTGGCGTTGAGCGTTCGTATTTCCTCTTGCTGGCGGTACAAGTCGGTGATGTCCCGGGTCACCGCCATCAGCATCACCGGCCGGTTGTCCGCGCCGGTGATGGGTGTGACCACGGTATCCCACCACTTGGGTGTGCCTTTGAAGGTTTCTCCAGAGGCCACAAAGCGCGCGCTTTTTCCCTTCGCAGCGGTCTGGAGGGCGTCGTTGGCCATGGCGTGGCTTTCGCCTTGCCACCAGGTGCGCCAGTCGGAGCCGCGGACCTCCTCAAAGTCGTCCACCTCCACCAGACGGCAGCCCTGGGCCGTCATCTGGATCACATGGCCTTGGAGATCCAGCACCTTGGTGCAATCGGGGCTGCTGGCGATGATCTGGCGATTGAGCTCGTCCTTGAGGCGGGCATCGGCCTGCAGACTGCGCAGGGACGAGATGTCTTGCAGAAATCCGTGTTGCGCCTCCACCTGGCCTTGTTCGCCGAGCACGGGTGCGTTGCGAGCAAGGACGTGGGCGATCCGGCCGTCGGGGTACAACAACCGGAACTCCAGGCTCAAAGGCGCACCGTTTTCAATGCCGGCGGCCCAGGCTGTCTTCACGCTGTCCATGTCCTCGGGGTGTACACGCTGGAACCAACCGTAGTTCTGGAAATCAGCGGGGCTGAGGTCGAAGATGCGTTGAAGCGATGCATCGATGTGGGTCAGCACCCCTTGCGCATCGATGCGGAAAATGCCGATCGGGAACACCGAGGACATGGCGGCCAGCAGCGCTTCGTAGTCCAGCTGCGATGTCAGCTTCTTGTCGCTTTCGCTGCCAAACGTGTGGACTTTGGGGGCCAGATTCCGGGGAAGCTCGGCTTTCAGCGATCCCTCGACCGAGTCGAGGTGGCTGGCGTAATGGCGCCGCAGGTGCTGGTTCTCCTGGCGAAGAGCCGTCAACTCCTGCTCCATGGCTTGCATGCGCGCGCGCAGGACCTCTGGCATTTCGCCTGAGGCGTCATCTGGGGTCTGGAAAGGACGGTATGCACTCATCTCATCCAACTGTACCCCAGGCACCCCAAGGCTAGGTGCGAAATATGACAGTTAGAACCGGGGTATTTCGGGGAATGAAAGCCGCCCGCCCCGCACCAGCATCTTGCCGTATTCGGCGCAGCGCTGCAGCGTGGGAATGACTTTGCCGGGGTTGAGCAGGCCCCTGTCATCAAATGCGCGTTTTACTGCAAACATCTGCCCGTTTTCTTCGGCGGAGAACTGCACGCACATGCTGTTGAGCTTTTCGATGCCCACGCCGTGTTCGCCAGTGACCGTGCCACCCATGGCCACGCTCGTTTCCAGAATGTCGGCACCAAACAGCTCGCAGCGGTGCAGTTGATCGGGGTCGTTGGCGTCGAACAGGATCAGTGGATGGAGGTTGCCGTCACCGGCATGGAAAACGTTGGCGCAGCGGAGTTGGTACTTTTGTTCCATTTCTCCGATGGCGATCAGGATGTCGGCCAGGCGCTTGCGCGGAATGGTCGAGTCCATGCACATGTAGTCGGGGCTGATGCGGCCGCTGGCGGGGAAGGCGTTTTTGCGTCCGCTCCAGAAACGCAGGCGCTCGGCCTCGTCTTTGCTGACCGTGATGGCGGTGGCGCCACAGGCGCGCAAGACATCGCTCATGCGCCCGATCTCTTCCTCCACCTCCTCGGGCGTGCCGTCGCTCTCGCACAGCAGGATGGCCGCTGCATCGAGGTCGTAGCCGGCGTGGACAAAACCCTCCACGGCGGCGGTCATGGGCTTGTCCATCATCTCCAGCCCGGCCGGGATGATGCCGGCGGCGATCACCGAGGCAACCGCATCGCCGGCTTTCTGGATATCGTCGAAGCTGGCCATGATGCAGCGCGCCAGCAAGGGTTTGGGCACCAGCTTGACGGTGACCTCGATGGTCACGGCCAGCATGCCCTCGCTGCCGATGATGAGGGACAGCAAATCGAGTCCGGCGGTGTCCAGGGCCTCACCACCAAAAGTGACGGGCTCCCCCTCAATGGTGAAGCCGCGCACCTGCAACACGTTGTGTACCGTGAGGCCGTATTTCAGGCAGTGCACACCGCCGGCGTTTTCAGCGACATTGCCGCCAATGGTGCAGGCAATCTGGCTGCTGGGGTCGGGCGCATAGTAAAGGCCATGGGGTGCCGCTGCTTCAGAGATCGCCAGGTTGCGCACGCCACCTTGTACGAGAGCCGTGCGCGAGCGGGGGTCGACGGACAGGATGCGGTTGAACTTGGCCAGGGACAGGGTAACGCCCATGGCGTGGGGCATGGCGCCGCCCGACAGGCCGGTGCCGGCGCCACGCGCCACCACAGGCACGTTCAGCGCGTGGCACACCTTGAGCGCGGCAGATACCTGCGATTCGGTCTCGGGCAAGGCCACCACCAGCGGACGTTGCCGGTAAGCGGTCAGGCCGTCGCATTCGTAGGGCGTGGTGTCTTCGACTTGCCACAACAAAGCGTGGGCGGGCAGCACGGCCTGCAAGGCCTTCACGACCTCGGCCTGCCGCTGGTTGCGCTCGAGCTGGGTCACGGACTGGGGTGCGATGGGAGCGTTCATGGCAATACCTGGCAATACCTGCGGGAAGAATGCGGTCCAGTTTAGGGGAATGGTCGAACGAGGTGTTGAAGATTCTTGCATCACCTTGTGCAGCCGATTGTGTGGAGAGGCCTCTCCAGACCGGGCTCGACCAGGGGTCTTGAAATCCGGCAGGAGGTCGTCAATTGATGCTCATGGCGACGCACGGTGCGTCCCGCTCAGGCCCCGGGTGGGGCTGCTCAATCAAGGAGTATCAACATGAACAATTTGATGGCACGTTCCGGTTTGCTGGACGACTTTTTCAAGGATGTGGCCCCGGGTTTTTACGTCAAGCCGTTGCACGGTGACCCCTTGCCGGCGCAGATCAAGGTCGACGTGAAAGAAACCCCTGCCGCTTACACGTTGCTGGCTGAGTTGCCAGGTGTTCCCAAGGAGGACATCCATGTGACCGTGGAAGGCAATGTGGTCACGCTGCGGGCCGAGGTGAAGCAGGGCGACAGGCAGGCCGAAGGTGAGAAGGTGTTGCGCAGCGAACGCTACTACGGCGCAGTGTCTCGAAGCTTTCAGATGCCGGTGGATCTGGACGACGGTGCGGCCAAAGCCAAGTTCGACAACGGTGTGTTGCAACTCACCTTGCCCAAGAAAGTGGCGGTAGCGGGACAACGGTTGACGATCGAATAAAGAGCCACCCCCTGCGCCGCTGCACGTCTTCCCCTCTGTTGCGGGAGGGGGATGCATCCTGTGGCCCGGCGAGGCCGGTTCCACGGTTGCACTGGAAGGCGCATGCCTTGGTCTGGTTCCGACCGATCCGCGCAGCGGCGGTGAGTGGGGGTGTGAACGACCGCAGCGCAGGGCCGCCCCAAGCCAGGTCAGCCCCCTCGGGGGGCAGCGACCCGCGCAGCGGCGGAGCGTGGGGGCGCCGTCTCTAGACCACGGTTCTCTTGAGCCATTCGGCAAACGCACTGCACTCCCACCGTTCCATGG
>JBFHEQ010000134.1:0-8018 GCA_041584075.1 Hydrogenophaga sp. | reverse complement strand
TGGTGAAGATCATCTGCGTCGACATGAAGGGCATGCGCGGCTACAAACACGACAAGCTGATGTCGTTCGAGGACGTGCTTGAGCTTGGCGACCAATACGCCGCGGCATCGCCCCAGCACGCGAGCGCCTTTGATCGTGCCATCGAGGACACCCAGCCCGATGACACCTGCATGCTGGTCTATACCTCGGGCACCACGGGTCCGCCCAAGGGCGCGATGCTCTCGCACCGCAACCTCATCATCTCCGTGGACAAGATGAAAGAGCATTTCAAGCTCGACCGGCACAACTACGAAGTGGTCTGCTACCTGCCGTTGTGCCACGTGGCCGAGCGTGCCTTCTCGACGGTCATGCACCTGCTCACCGGTGGCGTGGTCAATTACGCCGAATCGATCGACACGGTGGCCGTCAATCTGCGCGAGATCGCACCCACGGTGTTTTTGGGCGTGCCGCGCATCTGGGAGAAGCTGCAGCAAGGCATTTTGATCCGCATGCAGGACGCCTCGCGCTTTCAGCGCTGGGCTTTCCAGCGCTGCTTCGATGCCGGGCGCCGTCTGTTCGAAAAGGTCGAGGCGCAAGGGGGCCAGCGCAGTCTGTCGGATCGCCTGCACTTCTTCGTTCTGTGGTTGCTGATGTTTCGCAATCTGCAGAAATTCGTCGGCCTGGACCGCATGCAGTGCGGCTTCTGTGGCGGCGCCAGCGTCTCGCCCGAGGTACTGAAGTTCTTCCGCATCCTCGGCATTCCGGTGTACCAGGTCTACGGCATGACCGAGTCCGGCGGGGTGATCTTCTTCCAGCATGAAAAAGCGATCAAACTGGGCGCCACCGGCCTGCCCATCGACGGCCTGAACTGGAAGATCGCGGAGGACGGCGAGCTCGTCGTCAAGCACCCCGCCGTGTTCAAGGGCTACATCCACGACGAAGGCGCCACCGCCAAGACCGTGGTGGACGGCTGGCTGCACACCGGCGACATCGTGGCACTGGCCGACAACGGCGAGCTGATGATCGTTGACCGCAAGAAGGCCATCATCATCACCAGCGGCGGCAAGAACATCGCTCCCTCGGAGATCGAAAACGCGCTCAAGGACAGCCTGTATGTGCGCGAGGCGATCATCCTGGGCGACGGACGCCACTATTTGGCGGCGCTGATCCAGGTCGACTACGAAACAGTCGGCAAGTGGGCACAAGAACGCAAACTGGCCTACACCACCTACAAGAGCCTGGCCGCGCTGCCCGAGGTGCGCGAACTGATCGACGAGGACGTCAAGCGTGTGAACAAGCTGTTTGCCCGGGTCGAGAACATCCGCAAGTTCCTGATCCTGGAAAAAGAACTCGACCACGACGACGGCGAACTCACCGCCACCCAGAAGGTGCGCCGCAACGTCATCGAAAAAACCTTCGCGAAAGAGATCGAGATCATCTACGGTGGAGGAGCAGGCTGATGGACTATTTTCTGCAACTGGTCATTTCCGGCATCGCCGTGGGCCTGCTCTACGGCTTCATCGGCATGGGCTTTGCGATGATTTACCGCGCCACCGGCGTGGTGAACTTCGCCCAGGGCGAGCTGATGATGCTGGTGTCCTACATCGCCTTCACCCTGGCCGGCACCTTCCAATTTGGCTTCTGGCCCATGCTGGCAGCAACTGTCGCGGCCTCGGTGCTGATCGGCCTGCTGATCGAGGTCTTGCTGATCCGTCCGATGCTTGGTCAGCCGGTGTTTTCCACGGTGATGGTGACCATTGGCCTGGCCGTGATCCTGCGCTCGGTGGTGGTGCTGATCTGGGGCGCAGACCCCATGCCGCTCAATGCCGGCCTGCCAACGGAGGTCATCAAGATCGGCCCGGCCGGCCTGTACCCGGCGCAGCTGTATGCCGTTGGGCTGATGGCGGCCGTACTGCTCGGCCTGTGGACCTTCTTTCGCTATTCGCGGGTCGGTATCGCCATGCGTGCCACCGCCAACGTGCAAACTGCGGCCCTGCTGATGGGCATCAATGTCAAGCGCATTTTCGCCTTGTCCTGGGCCCTGTCGGCGGGGCTCGCCGCCATTGCGGGCGTGTTGATCGGCGTGATCTACGACGTCAATCCCGGCATGTGGACAACCGGTTTGCGCAGCTTTCCCGCGGTCATATTGGGCGGGCTGGACTCGGTGTTCGGCGCCGCACTCGGCGGCATCCTGATCGGGGTGGTCGAGAACCTGTCGGAAGGCTATATCGGCCGCGGCATGAAGGAGATCGCCGGTTTTGTTTTGATCCTCGTCGTCCTTATGGTCAGACCCTATGGCCTGTTCGGCAAACCTGAAATCGAGCGTGTCTGATGCGTAGCGGAAACTTCAAACAAAACTATCGTCAGCTGCTGGCACTGACCGACTCGGTTCCTGTCATCGTCTGGTCGTGTCTGCTGGTGGCGCTGCTGGCGGCCGCGCCACTGCTGCTGGCCAAGTACTATGTCTCCGTCATTCTGCTGCTGCTGATCACAGCGGTGGGGGTGTTGGGCCTGAACCTGCTGACCGGGACCACCGGGCTGATCTCGCTCGGGCACTCGGGGTTTCTGGCGGTCGGCGCCTACACGGCCGGCATCGTGGCCAGCAAACTTGGTTGGCCAATGCTGGCGTCCATCTTCGCCGGTGGCGTGAGCGCGGCCATCGCCGGGATCATCGTGGGCATACCCTCGCTGCGTCTCAAAGGGCTGTACCTGGCCATCACGACGATGGCATTTGCCGTGATCATCAACCACCTGATCCTCAACGGTGGCGACCTGACCGGAGGCTCGGAAGGACTGACGGTGCCGCAACCCTCGCTGTTCGGCGAGGCGCTGGATGCCGAACGTGGCTACTACTACGTGGTGCTGTGCTTTGTGGTGATGTTCACCTTCATCACCCTGAACATCCTGCGCAGCCGCATTGGCCGAGCGTTCCTGGCGATCCGGGAGCACGACATCGCCGCCAAGGCCATGGGCGTCAACCTGGTGCGCTACAAGTTGCTGGCGTTCATGGTCAGCGCCTTCTACACCGGCATCGCCGGGGGCTTGCTGGCCTACTACACACGCTACCTGAATGTCGACAGCTTCAGCCTGCTGATATCGATCGAGGCGCTCTCCATGCTCATCGTTGGCGGCCTGGGTTCTGTAGCCGGCGCCTTGCTCGGCACGGCTTTCATCGTCCTGCTCAACGAAAGCCTGGGCTTCGTGTTCGGCATGATCGGCGCCAGCTTCGGCGGGTCGGGCTCCACTGCCGCCTATGAGATCAAAGGCGTCATTTATGGACTCGCGATTGTGTTGTTCCTGCGTTTTGAGCCCGATGGCCTGATGGGGCGATGGCGCGACATCAAGCATTACTGGACCCATTGGCCCTTCCGATTCTGACCCCGCAGCACACGCGCTGCTTATTCCATGGGAGACCTGCGATGCGAACACTACAGAAGCTGACCCAGCGCTTTTGCCTCGGCGCCCTCGCCGCACTGACCTTCGGCAGCGCACTGGCGGCAGATCCCGGGGTCACGAACGAGAAACTCGTGCTTGGCGCGGTCATCCCGCTGAGCGGCCCGCCCAGCATCATTGGCAAGGCCATTGCCACGACCCTGAAAGTTTGGGAGCAGGATGTCAATTCGCGCGGCGGCATCGGCGGACGCAAGGTGGACATTCGCATCGAGGACGACGGCTATGTGCCGCAGCGCTCGGTTCAAAGCCTGAAGAAACTGATTGATGTTGACCAGGTATTTGGCTTGATCGCGGTATCTGGCTCATCGCAATTGGTGGCCATGCTGCCCATCATCGACGAGCAGAAAATTCCCGCCATCAACCATATCGCCGTCAACAGCGCCCACTTCAACCCACCGCACAAGACGCTGTTCAATATCGGGGCAACCTACTGCCAGGCTGTCTCCGCCAGCATGAAGCATCTGGTGACAACTCAGAAGCTGCAGGGCTCCAAGTTTGCCCTGATCTTCCAGGAAGACGATTACGGCACCGACGTCAAATGCGGCTACGACCTGGCACTGAAAGAACTCGGCCTCAAGAGCGTCATTGAAGTCCCCTACAAGCGCGGCGCGAAGGACTTTTCCGCCGAGGTGCTGAGCGTGCAGCGCGCCGGCGCCACCTTTGTGCTGACCGGTGGCATCATCACCGAAACCGCCGCCATGCTCAAAGAGATCGCGAAGAACCAGATGCAAGCCGTGCGCTTGGCCGTTTACCCTTCGCATCTGAATGCTGTGCTGGCGCTGGCTGGCCCGGCTGCCGACGGCATGTATATCGCCGATTTTGTCCCCCCCGTGACCGACACTCAAACTCAGGGCATCGGCAAAATCACCGCACTGACCTACAAGTATTTTTCAGCCAATGAAGTCAAGGCCATGCATCGGTATTCATTGACCGCCTATGTAGGCGCTCAGTTGCTCGAATCAGCGCTCAACGCCTGTGCCAAAAACCTCACGCGTGCCTGCGTGGTCGAAAAGCTCGAGCAGACCAAAAACTTCACCAGCGACGGCATCATGGCCCCCTTGACCTTCGGGCCCAAAATTCGACAGTCGGGGACCCGCCCCATTTTGCTCAAGGCGAATGCCAGCGCCGGGAAATTCGAGCGAGCCTCTGAATTTCTGAGTTCCAAGTAATCCTGACGACGCGCCACCAGCCCCTCCCCCATTTCTCAACCAGGAGTGCCTTTCCATGACACGCAAATACTTTCGATACGCCGCCACCAGTCTGCTCGGCATGGTCATTGGCCTGACGGCCACGACCGCCGCTGCTGCCGACCCTGGGGTGACCGACGCCAAAATCGTCCTCGGCTCGATCACGCCCGTCAGCGGCCCCGCCAGCCTGCTGGGCAAGGCCCACATGCTTGCCTTGCGGGTATGGGAACAGGATGTCAACGCCCGCGGTGGCATCAACGGCCGCAAGGTGGAAATGCGCCAGGAAGATGACGGCTATGTGCCTCAGCGTGCTGTGCAAGGCGTCAAGCGACTGGTCGACGTGGAAGGCATCTTCGGCCTGATCGGCACCTCGGGTTCAGCGATGCTGCAAGCCATGGTGCCCTACATCAACGAGCAAGGCTTGCCAACCATCAACGCGATGGCCGTGGCAGCAGCGCACTTCACTCCACCGAACAAAACGGTATTCGTGGTCGGCCCAACCTATTGTCAGGAGTTGAGCGCCGCCATGAAATACATGGTGACGAGCAAGAAGTTGCAAAAGGAGAAGTTTGCACTGGTCTATCAGGATGACGAGTTTGGCAGCGACGTGCGTTGCGGCTACCAGAAGGCGATCAAGGACCTGGGGCTCAACAGCGTGTCCGAGATCTCCTTCAAGCGTGGCACCAAGGACTTCTCGGCTGAGATGCTGAGTCTGAAGCGGGTGGGCGCGACCTTTCTCGCGTCGGGTGGCGTGGTGGCCGAGCATTCGATGCTGATGAAGGAAGCCGCTAAAAACCAGATGTCGCTGACCTTCCTTGCCGTGCATTCGGCCCACCTGACCCCTGTTCAGGCGCTCGCCGGTGCCGCGGGCGACGGCTACTTCGTCGCAGACTATGTCCCGCCTCTGACCGACCTGTCGGTGCCAGGCATGGCCAAGTTCATGGGGTTGGCACAGAAATATCTGTCAGCCGACGAGTTGAAGTCGCTCAACCGCTATTCGATCACAGCCTACGTCGGTGCGCTGCTGATGGAAGACGCGATCCGCCGCTGTGGCAAGGCGCTGACCCGCGCCTGTGTCGTCGAGAAGCTGGAGACAACCAAGAACTTCAGCACCGATGGGCTGGCTTCCCCCATCAGTTTTGGCCCCAATGACCGGCACTCGCCGAGCAGCGTGCTCGTGTTGCGCTCGGACGCCAAAAACTCCCGCTTCGAGCGCGTGTCCGACCCCATCCCCGTGCTCGATTGACACCAGACGCCGTTCGTCACCCGCCGTACAACTGGTTCCGCCCGTGTTTCAAAAAGTTCTGATCGCCAACCGTGGCGAGATCGCGCTGCGGATCCTGCACACACTCCCGGGCATGGGGCTCGCCACCGTGGTGGCCCACCACGCGGTGGACGCCGATAGCCCGGCCGTGCTGGAGGCTGACGAGTCGGTCGAATTGCACGGCTCGACACCCGTGGCTGCCTACCTCGATATCGCGCAGTTGGTCGAAGCGTGTCGGCACAGCGGGGCACAGGCGGTGCATCCCGGTTACGGCTTTCTGTCGGAGAACGCCGGTTTCGCCCGCGCGCTCGATGAAGCCGGCATCGTCTTCATCGGCCCGCGCGCCGACACCATCGAGTTGATGGGCGACAAGGTGCGTGCCCGCAACTTCGTGGCCGAACGCGGCTTTCCGGTTGCCCCCGGCGTGATCGAGGACGACGACCCGGCGACCTTCGTCGAACGCGCCCGCCAGGTGGGCACGCCGCTGCTGATCAAGCCTTCAGCCGGCGGTGGCGGCAAGGGCATGCGCATCGTGCGTGACCTCGCCGTGTTGGAGCGCGAGATCGAGACCGCACGGCGCGAAGGTGAGCGCTATTTTGGCGACGGTCGGCTGTTTGTCGAGCGCTATGTGGAGCGCCCGCGGCACATCGAGGTGCAGGTGATGGGCGACGCGCATGGCCAGTTGGTGCATTTCTGGGAGCGTGAATGTTCAGTGCAGCGACGCTTCCAGAAAATCATTGAAGAAACCCCTTCCCCGGCCCTTTCACCGGAGCAGCGCCACGATATCTGCGAAGCCGCGGCCGGCATTGCCCGCGCCGCCAACTATCGCGGCGCAGGCACCGTGGAGTTCATCTACGGCGCGGGTGGCGAGTTTTACTTTCTTGAGATGAACACGCGTCTGCAGGTCGAACACCCGATCACCGAAATGGTGACGGGCTTTGACCTCGTTCGCGAGCAGGTGCGCGTCGCACAGGGTGAGCCGCTCGGCTACACCCAGGCGAACATCGTGCAGCTTGGTCACGCCATCGAATGCAGGCTTTACGCCGAAGATGCCGAGCATGATTTCCGCCCCTCCACCGGCGACATCCTGTGCTGGCGGCCGCCATCCGGTCCCGGCGTGCGGGTTGATGTCGGCGTGCGCGAAGGTCAGACGGTGAGCACTGCATTTGACCCCATGATCGCCAAAATTATCTGCCATGGAAACACGCGAGCGCAGGCAATAGAACGCTCCATCCTGGCGCTTGAGCAATCGGTGCTGTTGGGTCTGACCACCAACGCACGCTACCTCACGCGGGTACTGCGCCATGCCGAGTTCCGTGCTGGCCAGGCCGACACCAGCACGCTGGCACGCTGTGCCGACGAGCTGCGCGAGTCTCTCACCCCCGATGACATCAACTTGGTACTGGCATCGGCGGTGCTCGCCGACCGGGAACTGTTGCGCGCCGTGCACACCATTCCCGCGATACACGCTGCCATGGGACCCTGGAGGAATTGACGATGCGCCGTCGCTATGTCATCAATGGCCAGGCCCATGATCTCGTGGTGACACGTGGAGCGAATGGCGTGTTCCACGTCAGCCATGGCGAACGCAAATTCGAGATGCAAGGGAAGACGCTGCCTGACGGCCGTTGGAGGGTAACCGTGGATCAGCGCCCGCAAACCGTCTGGATCGCCGCGCAAGGCGACAGCCGATTCGTGCACAGTGCGGCCACCGGCGCCCTCGAAGTCGAGGTGATCGATCTCAGCGCAGCCTCGGGCGGCGACCGGACCGATGCCACTTCCGACTTGCTGCAGGCACCAATGCCCGGCACAGTGATCGCGGTTCATGTGGCCGTCGGTGATGCCGTGTGTGTTGGTCAACCGCTCATCGTGATCGAAAGCATGAAACTGGAAACCACGCTGACGGCGCCGCGCGATGCCCGGGTCCAGGCGGTGCACTTTGCCGTTGGAAACACCTTCGCTCTCAAGTCCACCCTCGTGACGCTGCAAGACCTCTGAGAACCGATTGATGAAACGCATCGACTCCCGCATCGACACCGCATCCGAAGCGTTCCGGCGAAACCATCAAGCCATGAGCGCCATCGTCGCGAATTTTCGCGAGCGCATGGAAATCACGCGCCACCAACGTCCGCCGC
>JBFHEQ010000133.1:0-8049 GCA_041584075.1 Hydrogenophaga sp. | reverse complement strand
GGCGTGATGGACAGCCGGTTGCCCCGTTTGAGCAGCAGCATGTCGCTGAGTTCCGGGGCATCGCGCAGCGTGGGCAATCCCAACAGCCGCGTCTTCTTCAGCGCCCGGACGTCCAGCAGCAACCAGCGCGGCTGGTCGGGGGATGATTTCGGGTCGTGGTAGGGCGAGCCGGGGTCGAACTGGGTTGGGTCGGGTCGCGTGTCCGACGCGACTTCGGCGATGCCGGCGATGCCCGGCTCGGGACAGCTGGAGTGGTAGAACAGCACGCCGTCGCCCACCTGCATGGCATCGCGCATGAAGTTGCGCGCCTGGTAGTTGCGCACCCCGGTCCAGGCCACCGTGGCGTTCGGGGCCGCGAGTGCGTCGTCGATCGAACATTCTTCGGGCTCGGATTTCATCAGCCAGTAGTGGGGTGACCGGGTGGGTGTCATAGCGCCATGTTACCGAGTTCAGGTCCCAACTTGCGGAGGGGGGCTTTCCGCCCAGCGGTACTTTTTGCGTCATTTCACAGGGGCCTGAGCCACCCGTTGTGCACTTCTCCCTAGCATCGCCCCATCACCAGGCTCCATCGGCGCGGAGTCCTGGGCACATCCATTCGTTTCAGGGAGATGCGACGCCATGCTTTCACCATTTTTTGAAGAGGTTTCCCGCTTGCCGGGTGTGGACGTGCTGGACCGGCCCAAGGCCGAGGCCGCCTATGGGCAGGACACGGGGGGCAGTGAGCGCTTTCCCGCAGGCGCCATCGTGGTGCGTGCGGCGGGGTCCATCCGCGAGTTGCTGGCACTGGCGAACAAACACCGGACCCCGCTGTGGCCCATCAGTGGCGGGCGCAACTTCGGCTACGGCACCTCCTTGCCGGTGGACACACGCAGTTTCATTCTGGATTTGTCGAACCTGCGCGCGGTGCAGATCGATGTGGATTCGTGCACGGCCTTGATCGAGCCGGGTGTGACCCAGGCCGATCTGCACGCGGCCATACAGAAAAGCGGGGCGAAACTGCTGGTGCCGACCACGGGGGTCGGGCCCAACGGCAATATTCTGGGCAATGCCCTGGACGGTGGCTACGGCCTCACGCCTGTGGCCGATCATTTTGACGCGGTGTGCGAGTTTGAGGGCTTCTGGGGCAATGGCACGGCGTTCCGCCACGTGTACCAGGACATGGCCTGCGCCGAAATGGCCAAGCGCTGGGCCGCTGGCACGGGGGCCTCCTGGGCGGGTTTGCTGCGCCAGGGCAGCTTCGGTGTGGTCACCAAGGCCCGCGTGCAGCTGGCCCGCGCACCCGAAGCCACGCGCATCCTGGTGTTTGAGTGGAAAAGTGATCAGGACTTCGAGGACAGCCAGGCTGCACTGAGTGCCCTGACCGAAGACATTCCGGGCATTGGCGGCATCATCATGATGAACGACAGCCGGGTGTTGTCGACCCAGGTGGACACGCCCCTGGCCAACCCGTTGCGGGGGGATGCCCGCCAGTTTCACCTGAAAGGGCTGGCCCGGGCCCGCAAAATCTCACCCTGGACGGGGCTGGGCACCTTGTACGGGTCGCGCGCATCGGTCGCCGGGGCGGTGAGCGACATCCGCCGCCGGCTGAAACACGCCCGGGTCTGGAGCTTCAGCCCGGCCCAGATCCGCTTGTTGCAGAAAACCCTGCACCACCTGCCCACCTGGGGCTTTTCGGCGATGCGCCGGCATTTTGCTTCGCTGGTCAACACCCTGGGCACGGTCGAGGGTTACCCCATCGTGGCTTTTCTCAAGATCGCCTACGCGCTGGACCCCCGGATCAAGGCCCTCACCGAGGCGGCCCATCCCGCCAAAGACGGCGTGGGCATTCTCTGGTATGCCCCCTTGCTGCCCTTCACAGCGACCGAGGTCGAGCGCTACCGCCGGGTCATGACCGACTGTCTGGGCATCAATGGCTTTGACCCCTTGCTCGCCGTGACCTCCCGTTCTTCCCGGGCGCTCTCCGGCACGATCCCGATCCTGTTCGACCGGAGCAACCCGGTCGAGGTGGCGCGGGCGCAGCATTGTTACCGGGAGCTGGTCAAGGTGGGCCTGGCCAACGGCTGGCCCCCGTACCGCATTGGTGTCAATTTCATGGACATGGTGGTCTGCCCGTCGGATTCGGCCAGCGCCCAGGTCCAGCGGCTGCTCAAGCAGGCGCTGGACGGGAACGGGGTGGTGGCCGTCGGACGGTACGAACACGCCTCGCCGCCGGCAGGTTCTGCGCCGCAACCCGTGGCAATGCCGGTGTTGCCTGCGGCCCTTTGAGGCTGCGCCGCAAGGGCAGGCATCGTTGCGTCTGGGGCGCTTTCAGCCAGGCGTTCTGCCGACCACGGCGGTGGCCAGGCGGTCGACGGCCGCAAACAGTTCTTCGACCGTGTCGGGTTTGTAGATCAGCTCGTTGACACCAGCGGCTGGCGCCTCGGTGCGCAGGCTGTCGTGGATGTGCCCCGAAGTGATCGCCACGGGCGTCTGCTTTGACCGGGCCTTGACGGCGCGGGCGAAATCCAGGCCCGACATGCCGGGCATGTTGTAGTCGCTGATCACCAGATCAAACTGGGCCGGGTCGCGGCAAAAAACCCGCAACGCTTCGCTGGCGTCCACAAAGACACTGACGCGGTAGTGCTTTTTCTCCAGCAGGCGCTTCATCAGGAAGGTGATCAGCTCATCGTCGTCCAGGTACAGGATGTGTGGACCTGCGGTTGACAAGGGCTCGTCGTCGTCCACCGTCATCGCCTCCAGAGCGCCGAATTCGCTCATCAGCGGAGCGGGAGCCGTCGCCGGATCGTCCAGGTTGGCTGCGCTCGCCGGGAAATAAAGTACAAACGATGTGCCCTGGCCGGGGGCCGTCACCACATCGAGCAAGGCCTGGTGTTCGCGCAGGATGCCGTGCACCACAGCCAGGCCCAGGCCCGTGCCGGAGCCCGGTGGTTTGGTGGTGAAAAAAGGCTCAAAGATGCGGGCCCGTGTTTCTGCGTCCATGCCCTCGCCGTTGTCGGACACCGTCAGGCGGGCCCAATTGTCCACGGGCGTCTCGCCCAGCCCGAGGTGGGTGAGCATGGAGGGCGTGGCGTTGGGAGGCAAGCCTTCATGGGTCTCCAGCGTCACCGAGATCACACCCGTCCGCCCCTTGGGAATGGCTTGCCAGGCATTGGTGCAGAGGTTGAGCAACACTTGCTCGATTTGTGTGGCGTCGGCCAGCACGACCGGGGTTTTGGGCTCGCACGTCACGCGCAGGTCGGTGCCGGCCGGCAGGTTGATGCGCAGCAGGCGCGTGGACTCTTCGACGATGCGGTTGAGCCGCATGTCCTGTCGCTCGAGCACCTGGCGCCGGCTGAAGGCCAGGATCTGCTTGACGAGATCCCGTGCGCGCCGGCTGGCCTTGCGGATCTCCAGCAGGCTGGTGCGCACAGGACTGTCCCGGGTGGTGTCGCTGAGCGCGAGCTCCACGTTGCCCTGGATGGCGGCGACGATGTTGTTGAAATCGTGTGCCACGCCGCCCGCCAGTGTGCCCAGCGCTTCCATTTTCTGGCTCTCACGCAGCTGCGATTCCAGCACGGTGCGCAGGGCGTCGGCTTCGCGGCGCTCGGTGAGGTCAAAGTCGATGCAGTAAAACTCGGGCTCGCTGCCCGGGATGTCCAGGTAGGCGTGGCTGGAAAACACTTCGATCGGCGACCCGTCCTTGCGCTTGAGGACCAGGTCGCCTTCCGGTATGGAAGTCCCTGTGGCGATCATGTGGGCCGTGGCCGCCTTGACGCCTTCCACCATGCCCGCCGGGATGATGAGGTCCAGCAGGCTGCGCCCGATCGCTTCTTCGGCGGTGTAGCCGTACAGGCGCTCCGAAGCCTTGTTCCAGTAGCGGGTGATGAGGTCTGTGCCGTAGCCCTGCACCGAGACATTGGACACGCGGTCGAGCATTTGCCGGTAGCGTGCATCGTGGTCTCGCGCGGAAGCTTCGATGCGGCGGCTGTGGGTGATGTCGATGATGAAGGCGTCCCAGGCGGTGGCACCATCGTCGAGTCGCTGGGGCCTGCCCACACCGTGCAGCCATTTGCGCACGCCCGAGGGTGTTGTGATGCGCCATTCGCAGGACCAGTCGGACAGATCGGCTGCCGATGCCCGGATCGAGGCGCGAAAGTGATCGACGTCCTGCTCGTCCACCATGTCCCAGAGCACGGTGACGTCGTGCTCGATCGTTGGGTTTGGCACTTCCCACAGGGCGACACAACCCTGATTCATGTGAAGGATCTGCTGTGTGCCGCCAGGCGCCACCACATAGCGGAACGTGGCTCCCGGAAAGGGCGCCGCCGTCGGCGGGAGATGGGCTGAGGCGGCCTGGTGGGCCGGCGCGCGGTCAGAGGACAAAGGCATCCCTTCCAGTGTGGTCTGAGAGGCGAACTCAGGCGATTGCCGAGCTTCATGACACTGTATCGGATGAAATGGGTGTCTGCCTGATCCACCTGCCGGCCCCGGCAACGCGGGTTCGGGGCACGATCCCTCACAGTCCGGGCGCGTGCGCTGGGCCGGGTGGGTACCATCGGTGGTGACCTGCGCGACGCTTGCCCGTGGCCATTGGGTGCACACTCGGCCTTCACCCTTCACCCTCATCCTTGGCCTCCAGGTCATGGCCGTCTTTTGAGACAGGACTTGTTCGCAGAGCGCGAGTGCCCAAACGCGTCTGGTTGTTCTCCTTCACTCCATGCACACGTCCCAACTTATGCCGGCCCCCCACCGCCAGCGGCTGATCGCCAATCTGCTGGCCCAACTGGCATTTGGCTTGCTGACCATGACCATCTGCCTGCCCTCCATGCAGGAGTGGAGCAGCATATTCGAGAGTGATCAGGCGGCGGTTCAGCTGACGTTCAGTGGCTTTGTGGTGGCCTATGGCGTGTTGCAACTGGTGTACGGCCCCCTGTCTGACCGCCTGGGGCGCAAGCGTGTGCTGCTGTTCGGGCTGGTCCTGGCTTGCATGGGGTCGGCGCTGGCAGCATTGGCGGGGAGCTTGTCGGTCCTGGTGGGTGCGCGGGTTCTTCAGGGCGCGGGTTGCGCGGCCGGGATGGTGGTCGGGCGCGCCATGGTGCAAGACCTGTTTGAGGGTCCGGAACGCACCCGTGTGATGGCTTATGTGGGCATGGCCATGGGCTTTTGCCCGCCTCTGGCCACCGTGCTGGGGGGACAGCTGCACGTGTGGCTGGGCTGGCAGGCCAACTTCGTGCTGATGGCCCTGCTCTCGGCGGGCCTGTATGCCGCGGCATGGCGGGGGCTGCCCGGGCACCAGCGCCCGGCAGGGGGGGCCGCGCATTGGTTGCCCACCATGCTGGCTTCCTACAGACGCCTGGCACAAGAGCCTGCATTCATCGCGTTTGTGGTGATTCTCTCCTCCACCACCGCTTCGTTTTATGCTTTTCTGGCTGGCGCGCCTCTGGTGCTCGGCAGCTACGGCGTGGGTCCTGCAGGCGTGGGTTTTTACATCATGGTCGGGCCTTTGTCCTACATCGTGGGCAATTTCCTCACCTCCCATCTGGTGCACCGCTGGCCCGAGCGGCTCATCATGCGGGTGGGGCAGGTCTTGACGGTGGGCGGTATATCGATCATGGTGGGACTGGCGCTGATCGGCTGGCACACGCCGCTGGCGTTCGCCTTGCCCATGGTGTTGCTGGGCTTTGGCAATGGATTGCTGGTCCCGCCAGCCCTGGCCGCGACCGTGGGCCTTGTGCCCGCCCTGGCGGGCGCCGCCGCCGCTGTGGCCGGCCTGATGCAGCAACTGATGGGCGCCGTGGGTGGTTTTGCGGTGGGTCTGTTGTCCCACGACGATGCGGTTCACCTGGGCTTGTTGATGCTGGTGCTTGCGGGTTGTGGTCTGGCGGCTCAGCTGTGGCTGCACCACCCATCCCTCGAGGGGCCACGAAACAAGGCTTGAGGCGATGGGCGCTGGGCTGTGCTGCAGGGCCGGGGCGATTCGCTAGCATTGGGCCATTCGATCACCAACCGCAACAAACATATGGAGCATGGCATGGCAAGTGGGACTGGGTATCGCGGACTGCGGTGGGTGGGAGCGATGCTGGTTTGCGTCTGGCTGGCTGGCTGCGCGGTGCCCCGTGCCGCCCGCGTGCCGATGCCGTCTTTGTCATTTCCCGCTGAGGCCGGACGCATGGCGCCCGTGTTGATCGTGTTCCTGCCGGGGTCCCAGGAGGTGCCGCAAGACATCGCGGATCAAGGGCTGGTGGCCGAAGTGAGGCGGCAGGGGCTGGACGCCGATGTGATCGTGGCGGACTCCCACATGGGGTATTTCCGTGCCGGCAGCTTTGAGCAACGCCTGCGGGCCGATGTGGTGGCCCCTGCGCGCCAGCGTGGGTACCAGGCGGTGTGGCTGGCCGGCATCTCGCTGGGCGGGTATGGCGCCATGCGGTACGCGCTGACCTTCCCCGACGACGTGGACGGCATTGTGGCGCTGGCTCCGTTTGTCGCCACGACCGATGTGTTGCGCGAGGTGGCTGAAGCGGGCGGCTTGCTGCATTGGCGCCCGTTGTGGCCGTTGCAGGCGGGCGATCACCAGCGTGAGCTGCTCTTGTGGCTACAACGGTATGTCGATCCCGGCGCTGCCCGCCCACCCCTGTACATCGGCTATGGCGACCGCGACCGTTTGCAACCCTACGATCCCCTGATGGTCCCTTTGCTGCCGCCTGACCGGCTGTTGAGTGCACCGGGCGGGCACGAATGGGGCCCCTGGAAGCAGATGTGGGTCGATGCCCTGCAGCGCTTGCCATTGCCACGCCTGCCGGGACACCAGGCTGTGGTGCAACGGTAAGGTGGCGACAGCGGTTGGGTCGGCGATCGATCAGAATGCCGGCTTTCCTGTCATTTTGAGGTGTTGTTGTGCCCCTACCCCAGTCTGTTCCACGCAAGCTGCTCCACACCCGCCGGGTCACGTACCAAGGCTTTGAGCGTGAGGATGGTTGGTGGGACATCGAAGGCGAAATGATCGATACCAAGCCGCAGGCCTTCGAAGTGGAGGGTGAGCGCCGCTGGGAGCCCGAAGAGCCCATCCACCACATGCACATCCGCGTCACGCTGGATGAGCGCATGGTCATCCGCGCCGTGGCCGTCGACATGGAGGCTTTTCCCCACCAGCCCTGTCCCCAGGCGCAGGCGCCGATGCAACGGCTGGTTGGCGAAACGGTGGGTCGGGGCTGGCGCCAGACCATCGAGCGCCACCTCGGCGGCATCCAGGGTTGTACCCATTTGCGCGAATTGCTGTTCAACCTCGCCACCGCGGCCTTCCAGTCGCGCACGGCCTCTTTCTCCCCAGCCAGCGACGGGCAGCCACCGTTGCACCTGGGCCAGTGCCTGGCCTGGGATTTCAACGGCCCGGTGGTGGAAAAGGTCTACCCCCTGTTTTTCCGCTGGCAGCGGCCAGCCAAGACCGTCCCCGGCGCGGCCTGACGCCTTTCAGTCCACCAGGGTGGCGTAGGCGAGGTTGCGGAACAGGTTGCGGATGGGGTCGCGCTGGTTGGGCGCCTGGGTCATGAGGATGCCGAAAAAGTCTTCGGCGGGGTCGACAAAAAACGTGGTGCCTGCGATCCCACCCCAGTGGTAGGTGCCCACCGACCCCGGCATCGCCGCCACACCCGCGTGGGTGCGCACCGCAAAGCCCAGGCCGAATCCATGGCCGGGCGGGAGCAGGGGGTCGTCGCCGGGAATGGCGCCCAGGTGGTCGGCCGTCATGTGGTCCACGGTGTGTGAGCCCAGCAGGCGCGTGCCGTTCAATTCGCCCCGGTTCAGCAAAAACTGCAGAAAGCGGGCGTAATCGGCCGAGGTGGACATCAGCCCGCCCCCGCCAGCTTCCAGTGCAGGCGCCTTGCGGGGCTCCAGCACGCGCATGGGCACACCGCCGTCGGGGTCGTGGGCAAATGGCTCGGCGATGCGGGCATGCTGGGCCGGAGGCACTGCGAATGCCGTGTCCTGCATGCCCAGCGGCGCAAAAATGGCGGTCTGCAGGTGTTGTCCCAGGGTTTGGCCGGTCACCACCTCGACCAGGCGGCCCAGCACGTC
>JBFHEQ010000132.1:0-8074 GCA_041584075.1 Hydrogenophaga sp. | reverse complement strand
GATTGGCCGTTTGTCTTCTGGATCAAGGGAAGGCGGTCGGTTCGGTCACACAGGCCAGTCCGTACTCCGGGTTGAGCGCACAGGCCTGCCGCACCGCTTCAAGATCCGGCGCACCGAAGCACACGGCGTCGAACCATTGCATGGCCCGCATGAAGGCGGGCAAGGCGCAGGCGCAGTCACCAAACCGGTGTTCAAAAGCCTGCATGTCGGCATGCTCATGGCTGTCATCCAGGCAGGGCGAGGTCCAACGAACAAAGCCGTTGTCCTGGCAAACCGTGGCAACGGGCCATTTACGGGTCTCGCCCATGGGCTGGAAAGTGATCACCGCTTGCACCTTCGTGCATGGCCCCTGACTGCCTTGCAAAGCCTTCATCACGCTGCTCCTTTCCTGGTCTTGTGCACCCAGTCGCCGATGTCCCGCCACAGCGGTGGCGCAGCCACGGCGCTGAGCACCAGTGCCAGAGGCAGCGTGGCGACGAACCCCACCTGTTTGAACGCCATTGCGCCCAGCAGCCCCCCGGTGAAGAACAGGCCCAGGATGGTGGAGTGAATCGCCAGCTTGTCGCGATCGGCTCGCACAAAATGCACCGCATTGGCTTCTTGTGTGCGGTTCCAGTAGAAGAGTCGACCCAATTCGATGCCCAGGTCGGTCACGATACCGGTCATGTGCGTGGTGCGGATCACGGCGTTGGAGATCTTGGTCACGATGGCGTTTTGCAGCCCCATGATGAAGCTCAGCAGCAGCACCGTGGCCGGTAAAAAGATGTCGATCAGCGTGTTCAGGTTGGCGCCCAGCAGACCAAACAACAGCAACAGAACCGCTTCGAGCATCAAGGAGAAGGCGTACTCGCTGTGCAGGTTGCGCCGCCGGGCCCAGTTCACCAGCACGGCTGTGGTGGCGGCCCCCGCTGTGAACGCCAGCAGTGCGGCCAGGCCTGCTGCACTCAGATAGAAGTTGCCCAACACCAGGTTGTCCGCCAGCTCCGAGACGATGCCCGTCATGTGCGAGGTGTAGCGGTGAATGGCCAGGAATCCACCCGCATTGGCGGCACCCGCCACGAACGCCAGCAAGCCCCCGAGCTGGCGGTTGGCTCGGCGTGTGCGTACCTTGTGGGTCAGGCTCTGGATCATGGTGGCGGGATGGGGTGCTTGTGCTTGTGTCCCATCTTCAATGCGGCTAAAGTATGCTTTCAACACACATAAGATTGAAATCATATTATCATGTCGTTGGCGCAGCTTGAACAGTCAATCAGGTCTCAACGCGTTCGTCCGCGCTGTGTGCGCGTCAACCTGCGGCTCTGGTATGCATTGAAATCTGCCCATCTCATCACGCAACGCGAGGCGCCGATGAGTGATCCGGGCATGACCGGCGTGCGGTTGCCTTACTGGGGTGATGTGCTGTTGGTGCTGGACCCGGATCTGCAACCTGCGGCTTTTGCGATTGAAGAGGGTGGTCCAGTTCCACCGACCCGCGCTTCACAAGCGCCAGAGATGCAAGCGGCACCCCGCCCACCGTCGCCGGTCAAGCGCCCGGATGCGGCTTTTGAGGGGCGCTGGATGGGGCGCTACTGAATGCCAATTCCGGCTGGTATTGGCATCCCGTTTACATAGAATGCGTACATATGGAGTTGAAAACCGCCCGTCTGACTGTCTTGATTGACCCGGCCAAAAAGAAGGCCTTCGAGAGCCTGTGTGCCCGTCAGGACGTCACCCCGTCGCAGGTTGTGCGGCGCTTGATCCGTGACCATCTCGCCAGCCATGGTGAGGGCTTCGTCCCGAGCGGTGCCCCTCAGCAAGCGGATGCTGATGGCAGTGAGCCTCAGGTCTGAGGTCGGCAGTCAATCCGATTCCAGTCGCAGATGGGAGGCCGTTTACGGGCGGGAGTTCACAACCCTCTGCCGAAAAGGCTTTCCTCGGAGAACGTGTGTTTTGGCTTCTTTCGCGCTCGGTCAGGCCTGGTGAGCCAGCGCCTTGCCAATCCGTCCGCGTTTGACCGTAGACCTCGGCACTTGCATGGGCATGTGCTCAAACCACCGCCGCACATCGTCTTCCACACACAGGCCGTGCATGTAGTTGTAAATGGCTTTGCGCAGGCCGGCGCCCAGCGCGTCGTGGTCGACGCCGGTGGGATCGATGAACCCGATGTCGTTTTTGGCGAAGGTCACGGTTGGCAACGGTATCAGCTCGATGCCGTAGCCCGCAGGATCCTGGCCCACGGGGGAGTGCACGGTGCAGCTGAAGCGGTGGAAAAAGCCGCTCTGGATACAGCCGTTTTCGAACAGCTGGCGCACGTACTCCAGCGCGTCCACGGTGTCTTGCACGGTTTGTGTGGGAAAGCCGTACATGAGGTAGGCGTGTACCAGGATACCGGCGTCTGAAAAGCCTTTGGTGACCCGCGCCACCTGCTCCACACTCACCCCCTTTTTCATCAGCGTCAACAGCCGGTCGCTGGCCACTTCCAGACCGCCGCTCATGGCGATGCAGCCGCTCTGGGCCAGCAACTCGGCCAGCTCGGGTGTGAAGGTTTTTTCAAACCGGATGTTGCCCCACCAAGAGATGTTGAGATCGCGCCGAATGAGTTCTTGGGCCAGTGCCTTGAGGGCCTTGGGGGGCGCGGCTTCGTCGACAAAATGAAATCCTGTCTGGCCGGTTTCTTCCACGATCTGCTGGATGCGGTCGGCGAGCTTGGCGGCGGTGGCGGTTTCGTAGCGGCCGATGTAGTCCAGGCTCACATCGCAAAAACTGCATTTTTTCCAGTAGCAGCCATGGGCCACGGTGAGCTTGTTCCAGCGGCCGTCGCTCCACAGGCGATGCATGGGGTTGAGCATGTCGAGCAGGCTCAGGTAGCGGTGGATCGGCAGGCCGTCCCAGGTGGGGGTGCCCACGTCCTCAAAGGGAATGTCGGGTTCGGCGAGGTTGATGTACTGCACCTGGCCTTCGCTGTTGCGAACAAAGGTTCGCTGCAGGCGCTGCGGGCCGCGCTGGCCACTGAGGTGTTCGATAAGCGAGAGCACGGGGCGTTCGCCCGCGTCCAGCGTCACGAAATCCACAAAGTCGAACACGCGGGGGTCTTTGAGCTCGCGCAGTTCGGTGTTCACATAGCCGCCACCGAGCGCGATTTCGACGCCGGGGTGGGCGGCCTTGATGGCTTGCCCCATGCGCAGAGCAGCGTAGACCGATCCGGGGAAGGGTACCGACAGCAGCACCAGGGAGGGTTGGTGCTTCGCCACCTCGGCTAGCGTGAGCTCGGTCAGCAGGTCGTCGATCAAGGTGGTGGGCGCTGCCAGCGCAGCGGCGAGCGGGTCGAAGCTGGGCTGGCTGCTGGCCAGCGACTCGGCGTAGCGTACAAACTCGAAGCGTTCGTCCACCGCATCGCGCAACACGTCGGCGAGGTCGTTGAGGTACAGCGTGGCCAGGTGGCGGGCCTTGTCGTGCACACCCAGCGCACCAAAGGCCCAGGCCAGCGGGTCGCCGCCACCACCGTCGTCCAGATCGACCTCTTCGTAGACGTCCAGCGCGGCGAAGCGCGGCCCTTCCGGGAGCAGACCGCGCGCCGCGATGCGGTGGGCCAGGGTGGAGTCGCCACCTTGCAGGAAGCGGATCACCGGGCCGATGGTTGCGCGGTAGGCGTCAAACTGGTCGAGAAACGAATGAACAGGCCCCGTGCGTTCGGATTCGGGCAACGCTTCAGCGCATTCGCGGACCGAATCGAGGCCGGCCGCCGTGAACAGCCGCAACACCAGCGCCAGCGCCATGTCGGCCTGCACGGCGTCGATGCCGCGCGAACGCAGAAAGCCGGTGAGGTAGGCGGTGGAGGGGTAGGGCGTGTTGAGCTGCGTCATCGGGGGGATGAGGCTCAAGACGCGAAATCCGGAAGTCATGGTGGTCGCGGGAAAGAGGGGGGAGTACCAGAGCTTAGCCCAGGCGCTGGAAAGGCGTTGGCAGAGCGGGCATCACCCAGCGATCACGGTGGAACCGGCTTTGCCGGGCCACACGTGATGCCCCCTGGGGGGTGACCCCGCAGGGGGCGCAGGGGGGGTCAACATTCCACGATGTTCACCGCCAGGCCGCCGCGAGCGGTCTCTTTGTATTTGGTTTTCATGTCGGCACCGGTTTCGCGCATGGTCTTGATGACCTTGTCCAGACTCACGAAATGGGAGCCGTCGCCGCGCAGCGCCATGCGGGCGGCGTTGATGGCCTTGACCGAGGCGATGGCGTTGCGCTCGATGCAGGGAATCTGCACCAGACCACCCACGGGGTCGCAGGTGAGGCCCAGGTGGTGTTCCATGCCGATCTCGGCGGCGTTTTCGGCTTGCTGCGGTGTGCCGCCCATCACGGCGCACAACGCGCCTGCCGCCATGGAGCAGGCGACGCCCACCTCACCCTGGCAGCCCACCTCGGCGCCGCTGATGCTGGCATTTTCTTTGTACAGAATGCCGATGGCGGCGGCGGTGAGCAGGAAGTCGACCACGCCTTTGTCGGTGGCGCCGAGACGGGCGCCGGGCCGGCCCAAGGCTGTCGCGCGCCCCTCGGGGGGGCCGTCGCTCAGCGACAAGGGGGGCGGGTTCACGAAGCGCGTGTAGTAATGCAACACGGCGGGCACGATCCCGGCCGCACCGTTGGTGGGCGCGGTGACCACGCGGCCACCCGCGGCGTTTTCTTCGTTGACGGCCAGCGCATAGAGGTTGACCCAGTCGAGCACTTGCAGGGGATCGCGCAAGGCCGCCTCGGGGTGGCTGCTGAGGTCTTTGAATAGCTGCGGAGCGCGCCGTTTGACCTTGAAGCCCCCGGGCAGCACGCCCGAGGTGTTGCAACCTCGGACCACACAGGCCTGCATGGCCTGCCAGATCCTGAGCAGCCCCGAATCGATTTCTTCGTCGGTCCGCCAGTGGCGTTCGTTGGTGCGCATGACGTCGGCGATACTGCAGCCGTGTTGCTGGGTGAGTGCCAGCAAGTCGTCACCACTTCGAAAAGGCAGCGGCAAAACCGTCACGTCGGGCGCGATGGCCTTGGCTTTGCTACCGTCTTCGGCCACTTCTTCGCTCACCACAAAGCCGCCGCCCACCGAATAAAACACCCGGTTGATCAGTTCAGCCCCCTGCGCGTCCAGCGCCACAAAACGCATGCCGTTGGCGTGGAAGGGCAGGGGCGCGCGGTAGAACAGCAGGTGTTCCCGTTCCTTGAACGCCACCGACTTTTCCCCGTTCAGGCTCAGGCGCCCGGTGGTGCGCACCTCGGCCACGAGACCCGCCACGGCATCCACATCAACGGTGTCGGGCTCATGACCCATCAAGCCCAGCAACACGGCGGTGTCGCTGCCATGGCCCTTGCCGGTGGCGCCGAGCGAGCCGTGCAGCGAACAGATCATCGTGGCGGTATCGGCCAGTTGCCCGCTGGCTTGCAGGCCGCCCACAAACAGCCGGGTCGCACGCATGGGGCCCACGGTGTGGGAGCTGCTGGGGCCGATGCCGATCTTGAAGAGGTCAAAAGCTGAAATCGCCATGTGGGTTCCCGTGGTTGTGAAATGTTCAGGCCGCTGATGGAGCGGGTGATGCGACCGTTGTTGGGCGGCTCTTCAAGGCCTCAACTTGCATCTGTTCGGCCACCATGTCGGCCGTGACCGCTGACAGCGTCCAGCCGAGGTGGCCGTGGCCGGTGTTGTAGAACACATTGGCGCGTTTGCCGGCGCCCACGCGCGGCATCATGTTCGGCAGCATGGGGCGCAGGCCCGCCCAGGGCACGACCTGGCGCGTGTTGATGCCAGGGAAACACTGGTTGACCCACTCGGTGAGCGGGCGGATTCGGTCGGCGCGGATGTCGCGGTTGGCGCCGTTGAACTCGGCCGTGCCGGCGACGCGGAAACGGTCCAGGCCCAGGCGGCTGGTGACGAGCTTGGTTTCGTCGTCGAGCAGGCTCACCGTGGGCGCTGCAGCTTGGCTGGCGGCATCGGGCAAGTTGACAGTGATCGAATAGCCTTTCACCGGGTAGACGTTGACCCGGTCACCGAGCTGGGCGGCAAAGTCACGGCTGCCGATGCCGGCGCAGACGACCAGGCCATCAAACGTGCGGGTGTGTGCGCCTTCGGCGTCGTGGGCGGTGACCGTGGCCTGGGTGCCATCGCTGTGGAGGTCCGTCACATCCTGCCCGTAGAGGCATTTCACGCCCAGGCGTTCGGCGGCCGCGGCGAGACCGACCGTGAATTTGTGGATGTCTCCGGTGGCATCGCTCTCGGTGTAGAAGCCACCGAAGTAGGTGCCTGCCAACGCCGGTTCAATGGCCCGCATTTCTTCGGGCGTGACCGCGCGGCGCGGCAAGCCGCCGAGTGCCAGCATCTTCGATACCTCGGCCGCGTGGTCGAAGCCTTTTTTGTCGCGGTAGATGTGCAGAATGCCCTGGCGCTTCAAGTCAAAGTCCACGCCTTCGGCTTCCGCCCAGGCAAACAAGTGGTCGCGCGCAGAGATGGCGAGCTTGGTGGTTGCGATGGTGTTGGCTCGGTAGTTCGGGATGTTGGCGATGAACTCGGCGAACCACGAAATCTTGTGCCAACTGGGCTTGGGGTTGACCAGCAAGGGCGCGTCGCTCTTGAGCATCCACTTCAAGCCCTTGAGGATGGTGGATGTGTGGTTCCACACCTCGGCGTTGGAGGCCGAGAGCTGCCCGCCATTGGCGAACGAGGTTTCCATCGCCGCGTAGCGGTGTTGCTCAAACAGGGTGACTTGGAATCCGCGCTTGGCGAGTGCGTAGGCTGTGGTGACACCGGTGATGCCACCGCCGATGACGGCGATCGATTTCATCCAAAAAGCTCCAGACGTCAGAAGGGTTGGGTGTGCCTCGCGACATGCGCGGCACACGCCCCCTCTGTTTGGAACCTGAGAGATTCACAGCCTTGCGGAAAAGCTGCTTGCTCCTGCGGTGAGCCGGGAGACGAACCCGGCTGCTCTTCAGAGATACCTGTATCGACCGGTCCTTTTGCCTGAGAGTTTCCGGGGCGGTTGCTCCTTCGGCGCTGGTGCGGCTTGGCCGTCCAGTCTCTCCCGATCGATGGCGGATTGTAGGTGGGGCTTGGCGAAGTGCCAAGCCCCTTTTTTCGTCAGGCGGTCAGGCGAGTTCGCTGATCGGCACGCAACTGCAGAACAGGTTGCGGTCGCCGTAGACGTTGTCGACACGCCCAACCGGTGGCCAGTACTTCTGGTTGGCGCGCGTTGAGGTGGAAGCTGCGCCGACTTCGCGGGAGTAGGGGTGGGCCCACTCGCCGGTCAACAGGCTGGCGGCGGTGTGCGGCGCGTTCTTCAGCGGGTTGTCGTCTTGCGGCCATTCGCCCGCTTCGATCTGGCGGATCTCGTTGCGGATGGCGATCATGGCGTCGATGAAGCGGTCCAGCTCTTCCAGGGTTTCGCTCTCGGTGGGCTCCACCATCAAGGTGTTGGCCACCGGGAAGCTCAGCGTGGGGGCGTGGAAACCGTAGTCCATCAGGCGCTTGGCCACGTCTTCGGCCATCACGCCGCTGGTTTCTTTCAGATCGCGCAAGTCCAGAATGCACTCGTGGGCCACATGGCCGTTGGCGCTGGCGTAGAGCGTGGGGTAGTGGTCTTTGAGGCGTTTGCTGATGTAGTTGGCGCTCAGGATTGCGGTCTCGGTCGCGTGCTTCAGGCCATCGGCCCCCATCATGCGGATGTACATCCAGCTGATGGGCAACACGGCGGCGTTGCCCAATGGCGCGGCGCTGACGGCACCGACACCGCTCTTTAAGCCGCTGGTCTCATGACCGGGCAGGAAGGGCACGAGGTCTTCCACCACACACACCGGGCCCACGCCGGGGCCACCGCCGCCGTGGGGGATGCAGAAGGTCTTGTGCAGGTTGAGGTGGCTCACGTCGCCGCCGAACTCACCCGGTGCGGCCACCCCCACCAAGGCGTTCATGTTGGCACCGTCCACATAGACGCGGCCACCGTGCTGGTGCACCAGGGCGCACAGTTCTTTCACGGTGGTTTCGAACACGCCGTGGGTCGACGGGTAGGTGATCATCACGGCCGCCAGGTTGGCGCTGTGCTGCTCACATTTGGCCTTGAGGTCG
>JBFHEQ010000131.1:0-8113 GCA_041584075.1 Hydrogenophaga sp. | reverse complement strand
GCCCATGCCCAGCGCCAGGCCCACGGCCAGCAAAATCGCCGAAATCAGCACCACGGCAACAACGCGGTTGTCCTGGTCGTTATCTTGTGAAGACATGGGGTCACACTCCGTGAGAAATAATAGGTTTTCGAAACGCTTCCTGTGCCGGCCCGAAGACCGTGCGCTGGAAAACCCTTGATTGTAGATGGCAGCACCTGACCCCCACCTGGCCACCGCCGGCAACCCGCCCAACCCCTGGGACCCCGCCCAGCGCGACGGCGCGCAAATGATGCGGGATACCCTGGCCCAATGGCGTGCTCAGGGGCCGCGGCCCGATCTCTGGGTGTTTGGCTATGCCTCGCTGGTGTGGCGCCCCGAATTCCAGGCCGCCGAACAGCGCCGGGCCCATGTGCAGGGGTATCACCGCACCCTTCGCATGTGGAGCCGTGTCAACCGCGGCACCTACGAGCGCCCCGGCCTTGTCTTCGCCCTCATGACGGGCGGCAGCTGCCAGGGCGTGGCTCTGCGCCTGCCCCACGAAGAAGTCGAGGCCATGATGCCCGCGCTGTGGGTGCGGGAAATGCCCAACCCGGTGTACGACCCCAAATGGGTGCGCTGCCAGACCGACCAGGGCCCGGTGAGCGCCCTGGCCTTCACCCTCTCCCGCCGCAGCCCCAACTTCACCGGTGCGCTGAGCGCCGAGCAATACCGCGACATCTTCACCCACTCGGTGGGGCGATACGGCAGCACGCTGGACTACGCCCGGCAAACGCTGGAGGGCCTGCGCACCCACGGCATCGAAGACCATGCCCTGGCCCGCCTGCTGCGGCACAGCGCACCAGAAGCTTGATCTCCAGCAATCTCACAGACCCGCCGCTGCCTATACTGAGCCCACCATGACGAACATCGCCGACCTGCGCAAAAGCTACGAAAAAGCCGAACTCAATGAATCCGCCTCCCAGGCCGATCCCATGAAGCAGTTCGAACAATGGCTCAATGAAGCCATCAGCAGCGAAGTCCCCGAGCCCAACGCCATGACGCTCGCCACCGTGGGCTCCGATCTGCGCCCCAGCACCCGCATCGTGCTCATCAAGGGCTTTGATGAGCGCGGCATTGTCTGGTACACCAACTACGCCAGCCGCAAAGGCCAGGAACTCGCCGGCAACCCTTTTGCGGCCCTGCAGTTTCACTGGGTGGAGCTCGAGCGCGTGGTGCGCATCCAGGGCGTTGTGGAAAAAGTGAGTGACGCCGAAAGCGACGAGTACTTCCACAGCCGCCCACTCGACAGCCGCATCGGCGCCTGGGCCAGCCCCCAGAGCCAGGTCATCGCCGGGCGCAGCGTGTTGGTCACCAACGCCGCCAAATACGGCGCCCAATTTTTGCTCAAACCACCCCGCCCACCCCACTGGGGCGGCTACCGCCTCAAACCCGACACCTGGGAGTTCTGGCAGGGGCGCAAAAGCCGCCTGCACGACCGGCTGCGGTACAGCCAGCAAACCGACAATGCCGGATGGCTGCGGGAGCGGCTGGCACCCTGAATCCCGGGGGGCCGGGGATCGGGTACAAAAGCCCGAAAGCGCCCAACCCCGGCACGGCGGTCATTTGCCCGGTTGACCCGGTGCTTGAGGCGCTTGCGCACCAGGGGTCTCCGGGGGCACCGGGGTCAACCGGTTCATGCGGGTTTGCCAGTCCGACAAATAGCTTTGCCGCCATCGGTTGACGGTTTTGGCGCCTTTCCAGCCACGGTCGGCCAGCGACCGCTCCGGGCGGTCGTGCCAGTAGGTGGGGCGCTTGCCGGGAAAGGGTCGATAAAACGCGCCACCCCAATGCGCGGTCTCCGGAGCATTCGCATCGCCATGCAACAGGTACAACACACTGGGTGTGTCGCCCATCTTGATATCGGCTTTCTTGCTCATGAAAAATGCGCCCAGGTGACCATGGTCTTTCACATGCTTCGCCGGAAAACGCCGGTTCCCGAAATCGCCCGTTTGAAAGCCCCCCAGGTACATCCCCCGAAAAGAGGTGTCGTTCTCGATCCACCAAAGATCGGGGTGCTGGTTGAACAGGTAGTTCCGCGCCTTGAGGTCTTGCCGCGTGTTCCACGAGCCAATCGAATAGATGCGCAACCTCGCCTTGATGCCCGGATGGCTGTGCACCGCCTGCGCCACATCGGTGATGGCGCCCCACACCAGCACATAGAGAGGTCGCGGGTCTTCGGCCAGAGCCCTCTCCACGATCAGCCTTGCGCCCTCGCTGATGTGGCTGGAAGGCACAGCGCCTGACTGCGCAACGACCGCCCCCTGCCTCACCACCTGGCGCAACGCTTCCGGAGCCGGGTAATCGGGCGACGCGGTGCGCAGACTCGGGAAGTCCATCTCGTACACAGCGATACACGAAAAAAGGTCCGCTGCCCGGCCCTTGCCTGGCGGCGAGCTGATCAAGCCTTCTGTATCGAACACATCGGCATAGACCAGGTAATGCACCATGGACTGAAAGTCGTCCGGATCGCTGCCACCGATGTCCGTGGAAACCACCACCCGTGGCTTCCCGGCGGCCGCAGCAGGGTACACGATCGCCATGGTGCCGATGCACACCAGCCAGGCCAGTAAACGGGTGAGGAGTTTCAAAGATTGCCTGCCGCCATTGTGTGGGTTGTCGATAGGGTGATCCAGCGTCGAAGGGCAGGCGCGACCGGGTCATGCGCCAAACTTAGGCCGAAAGCTTGCCCGGCGCCAACGGCTCCAACCCATTGTCCTTCCTTTTTTCTTTGTTTACTTCGAAGGCAAAGGCTCAAACCACCGGCCAGCGCTGTCCTGCTTGTAACGACCTTCTGCCTTCCATTCATCAATGACCTTCAACCAATGCCTGGCCAAGGAATCACCCGACTCTACAATCGATTGCCGGATGGGTTCAGGGCAATTGGGGTTCATGGCGAAATTGACATCATCCACGCCACGTTTGTCCCGAATCCACATAAGCTGCTGGTCACTGAGCGCGGTATTACCCGCCAATGCAGAATAGACCGTAGGAGATTCGTCGTCGGTCAGCCGGGCTATCTGGCTCGATGACAAATTCGTGTTGTTTGCCGCACCTGAGCGGGTGAAATCATCCTTGCTGGCAATGGACACATCGATCTGTTCGTGGGTCAGACTGCGATTCTTCGCAACAAGAAATCGAACATCCGCGCTCTTGCTCGCTTGCAGGTCGCCCACTTCCGATGCCTCCAGCCTCTGCCCGTCGACCAGCCTGGAAATCAAATCACCGGAGTATCCGCGCTCCTCCAAATAGGCACGTCCGTTTTTCTCGGGGTTGGCTGGGCCAGCGATGTTGCAGCCAGCAAAGAGAGCGCCCACAACGAGCGACATGATGGAGGCGGTCGATATATTCATTATTTTAAATAACGCTTTGACAAGGGGCGCACGATCTGGTGATTTGCTTTGCATAAAACTGGCGAAGCCAATGCAAAACCAAGTGCCGAAACAGGCGTATCGTGGAGGCCGCCAGCGGCCGGAGCAAGCTTGAGCAACGTGTCATAAGTTGACATCAAACGACCCTCACTGATGGAACAAATATACCGACAACAAACCAAATACTTGTAGCCATGAACGAGATCCAGACGAAGAGTTTAATACCTTCTGCCGTCCACCTGGGTGCAAAAACATGGATTAAAAAACCAGAAGTAAAAGTACCCTCCAGCCACTCGGCACCACCCCAACGTACAATCCAAAGCCAAAATACCACATCAATTAAGTAGAATAGCAACCAGGTTGTCATCATATTTTTGTATACCGTTTGTAGTTTCGCTGTCCGCATCCCTTGCTCAAATGAAAAACGCAGGGATGACGCTGAAGGTGGGGATGGGATTCGAATCACGAATCACGGCAATTCGACATGTATTCCGTGATCCATCGCTGCGCGGTGCATCACCGGCGGGGAAAGCGTTTGATTTTTGTGGGGAAGCCCTTGCAGTCAAGTTGAAGCGATGCCAGTGGATCGGAGCGTAACAGGCATTGCCTCAAACGCCTTGTTGGCCTTCAGGCTTCGGTGGAATTACCTTTTGGGGCTACTCATCGAAGTTTTCTTTAGGAGAAAGAGAAAACCAAAAATCAGCATCAAAAAGGAAGCTGTTGAGAATGCACTTTTCAACAAAGTAAAACCACTAGCGACCGAAACCAGTCCTTTGGATACGTCAGGAAATGTCATGATCATTCGGACTATCAGTATATTTTCGACATAGTCAAAAATGCCTCCGAATACTGGGAGAGCGGCCAAATATAAGAACTTGGAACCCGTCCGAACTCGTTTAGAGTAAACCCAGATAAACATCAATGAAAAGCAAATTGCGAATAAGCCAGGGTAGATAAAATCAATTGCGAGTTGAGGGAAGAGATATGTGCTTCTGCCGTCTTGACCGAGAGATTCTAGTAGGCTCAAGGCTTGCAAATGAGTGTAACCGGTGGGTGACAGATCAAACAGAGCTTTGTCTGGAGCGTAGCGTTGGACACTGGGAATTGTGACCAAAAGCATTAGCAGGTAAACGGCCATCGTTACGACAAACAGAAGGAGAACATTCTTACCTGATGCTTTCCTTTGCAGGGAGCCGATGAAACCTGGGTTTTGCTTGCTATCGGTCATAAATGTTCTTTCTGGCCAACGTTAAAGCTGCCCGGAACGCAGCAAGTCCCGCAAAGCGGCAACCTGCTGCTGCGTGTCCGCGCCGAGCGAAATGTTATGTTTTTCCAAGGCCATGTTTCTGCTTTCGCTCTTCAACTGAACGGTTATGTTCAATGATCGATTTCTTGCGCCTGAAATCTACAAATTGGACAAGCGCCCATCCAATTAATCGAAGCACCAATAAATATCCAATCACCACGACAAACGCCAACCAGTCACCCAACAGAGCTCGCACCGAATCCTGCCAATACACAAGTGGGAACAAGCCGAGGGAGTAGACGAAAAATGGCAACCGATTTTTCATTCGTTGGCTAGATTACGAAAACCGAAACATAACGAATGAAAGGGACTTCCCCGTCCCGAGCGAGCCGCGCACCGTGAGGCTTGCGGATTACGGCAACTGAGTGCCACGATGGGAAGTTCGAACTTTTCATCAACTCACTCGTTTTTGTGGAAGGGGAAGTCCATGTCTGCCATTGTCACCATCGGCATCGATCTCGCCAAGAACGTCTTTGCCGTTCATGGTGTGGATGCCACAGGCAAGCCCGCTCTCGTTCGCCCCAGCGTGCCCCGAGCAAAGCTGCTGGAACTCATCGCAACGCTGCCGCCTTGTCTGATCGGCATGGAAGCCTGCTCGGGTGCCCACCACTGGGCGCGCGAGTTCCAGCGCTTTGGCCACACTGTGCGCCTGATGGCACCCAAGTTCGTCACCCCCTATCGCCTCTCAGGCAAGCGTGGCAAGAACGATGCGGCCGATGCCGCTGCCATCTGCGAAGCCGTCACCCGGCCCAACATGCGCTTTGTACCGATCAAATCGGTTGAGCAACAAGGCCAGTTGCTGGTGCACCGCGCGCGCCAAGGCTTTGTGGAGCAGCGCACGGCCACATTCAACCGCATCCGGGGTTTGCTCTCTGAGCTGGGGATCGTGTTGCCGCTCAAAGCCGCTGTCGTGCGTCGCGAGGCGATGGCCCGCCTGGAAGACCTGCCGGGCTGGGCCAATAAGGTGATCGGGGATCTGCTGGGTGAGGTCTCGCGGCTTGATGAGCGCATCGCGCAATACGACCGCCACATTCAATTGATGGCGCGCCAAAGTGCCGATGCCCAGCGCTTGATGCAGTTGTGTGGCGTGGGTGAGACCACGGCCACCGCGCTATTGAGCACGATTGGCAACGGGCGGGATTTCAAATGCGGGCGACAGCTGTGTGCCTGGCTCGGACTGGTGCCCGGGCAGTACAGCTCGGGCGGCAAGCAGCGCCTGGGGCGCATCACCAAAGCCGGGGACCCGTATCTGCGCAGCTTGCTGGTGTTGGGCGCACGAGCCGTGCTCGTGGCGGCCAAGAACAAGAGCGACCCCATCAGCCGTTGGGCGATGAGCTTGGCGCAGCGGCGTGGCTACTGGAAGGCAATTGTGGCCATTGCCGCGAAGAACGCCCGGATGTGCTGGGCCGTGCTCGACCGGGGTGAAGATTTCAAGCTGCCCGCCTGAGCATTCGGGCCCGGCAGCGCTCATCGGTGCGGCTGCACCCTTCCGACCGTCTGTCCGTTCACCGACTTCATGGCCTCTTCCGGTACCCGTCCGGGCGCCACCTCGGCCAAAGGCACCAAGACAAACGCCCTCGCCCACATGCGCGGGTGCGGCACGGTCAGGTGTGGTGAATCAATGGTCGCAGCACCAAACAGCAGTAAATCCAGATCGAGCGTGCGCGGGGCATTCAGGTAGGGGCGCTCGCGACCCGCAGCGGCTTCCATCGCTTGCAGGGCGCGCAACAAATCTGGCGCGGTGAGGCAAGTGGCCACTTCGGCCACGGCATTGATGTAATCCGGGCCGCTGGATTCCACAGGCGCGGTGCTGTACAGGCTGGACGCTTTGAGCAGCCGGGTACCGGGCAAGGTGTTCAATGCACCCATGGCATCGAGCACCGCTTGCCGGGCGTCGCCCAGGTTGGCCCCCAGGGCCACGTAGGCGATCACGGCCTGGCGAGATGACGCCATGGGAACGGGCTGGCTGGAGGCCTTATTCGCCGCCGCTGCCGCCCGAGGCGGGCGCGCCGCCTTCACCACCACCGGCACCACCGCCGCCCGTGGGCTTGCGGCGACGGCGGCGGCGCTTCTTGGGCGCGGCCGTGCCTTCGCTGTCGCCATGGGGGCGATCAAAAGCGCCGTCTTCGTCGTCAGCCACGTCTTCACGGAAGCGCGGGTCGGACTGCTCTTGCGGCGACTGCGCCTGCGCACCCTGGGCCGGGTGATCGGCGTCGGTGCGCTTCACACGGCGCGGCTTGCCGGCGCCGGGTTTGGCCTGGTTTTCCTTGCGCTGGGTGTCGACCATGTCGGCGCGCAGGTCATCGCTGACGTTCTGGAAGGTCTCCCACCAGTGGGCCAGCTCTTCGTCGATTTCGCCCACCTGGGCGCGCAGGCGCAGGAAGTCAAAGCCGGCGCGGAAACGGCCTTGCTCCACCAGGCTGAAGGGCGAGGTGCCCACGCGCTTTTCAAAGCGCGGCTGCATCATCCAGATCTCGCGCATGTCGGAGCCCAGCTTGCCGCGGCCTGACACATCGCCGATGCGGTTGTCAAAGGCATCGTCCACGGCTTCTTGCAAGGCGGCAAAAGGCGGTGGCGGGCGCTGGTTGCCACGCGGTTGCAGGCGCCGCTCCCAGCCCTTGCGCACGTCGGCCCACAACACGCAAGCCAGCAGGAAGCTGGGCGCCACGGGCTTGCCTTCGCCCACGCGGCGGTCGGTGTCTTGCAGTGCCAGCTTCACAAACGGGTCGGCGGCGCGCTCCACCACCACGTCGAGCAACGGGTAGATGCCGGTGGCCAGACCCACGGCCTTGAGTTGCTCGATGCTGGCCAGCGCATGGCCGGTTTGCAGCAGCTTCAACATTTCATCAAACAACCGGCTCTGCGGCACATCGGCCAGCAGGTTGCGCGAGGCGGCCAGGGGCTCCAGCGTCTTGGCGTCGAACTTGAAACCCAGGGCGTTGAGCTTGGCGGCGAAGCGCACGGCGCGGATGATGCGCACCGGGTCTTCGCGGTAGCGCGTGGCGGCGTCGCCGATCATGCGCAGCGTCTTCTTTTTGGCGTCGCGGATGCCATGGTGGAAATCGACCACGATCTGCGACTCGGGGTCGTAGTACATGGCGTTGATGGAGAAGTCGCGGCGGGCGGCGTCGTGCTCGATCGAGCCCCAGACGTTGTCGCGCAGCACCCGCCCGCTGGCGTCCACCGCGTGCTTCATGGTGGAAAGCTGGCCTTTGCTGGTGCGCTCGTTGCCCTTGACCTGTTCGGCGTCGGCGCTGTCGAGGTAGGCGCGGAAGGTGGAGACTTCGATCACCTCGTTGTCGCGGCCCCGACCGTAGACCACGTGCACGATGCGGAAGCGCCGGCCGATGATGAAGGCGCGGCGGAACAGGCTCTTGACCTGCTCGGGCGTGGCGTTGGTGGCCACGTCGAAATCTTTGGG
>JBFHEQ010000130.1:0-8128 GCA_041584075.1 Hydrogenophaga sp. | reverse complement strand
GTCGTTTGGCGTGCCGGTGGCCGAGGTGGTCGAGGTCACCGCCACCGCCAAAGGCATCCGCATCGACAAGGTGTTTGTGGTGTGCGAGGTGGGCAAGGTGCTGGATCCGGTCAACTTCGAGGGCCAAGTGCAGGGCGGTGTGGTCTGGGGCCTGGGCCACGCCATGAACTGCGAGCTCGTGTACGCCGACGGTGTGCCGCAGCAAGCCAACTTCCACGCCCACCCCGGCATGCGCCTGAACCAGACGCCCCAGATCGTGGTGAAAGCGCTGGAGACCACCGACGAGATCCGAGGCATCGGTGAGCCCAGCGTGCCCCCTGCGGCGCCGGCGCTGGCCAACGCGATCTTTGCGGCGACGGGGCAGCGGATTCGGGAGCTGCCTTTGAACAAATCGATCGCATTTGTCTGAAAAAGGAAGGCGCTTTGATGAGCCCCTTCTTTTCAGGGCGCGGGCTGTTTCAGAGCAAACCTTCCGCCCGCATCGCTGCCTGCACCTTCGGCCGGGCACCGACCCGCGCCCGGTGCAGCGCCAGATGGGTCAGGCGGCTCATGTCGATGCCGGCCATGCCGGCCCAGCCGGTGACGACGAAGGCGTAGCCATCGGCCACGGTGAAGGTGTCGCCCATCAGGTACGCCTTGCCGGCGAGTTGATCGTTGAGCCAGGCGAAGCGCTGTATCAGGCGTTCCCGGATGGCGGTCTTCATCTCGTCGGACAAGCCTGGGGTGGACAAGGGCGAGAAGCCTTTGTGCAGTTCGGTGCCGACGAAGTTGAGCCAGCCTTGCAGCTGGTAGCGGGCCAGGGTGCCGTTGGCGGGCGCGAGGTTCCTGTCAGGCACCCGGTCGGCGATGTATTGCACGATGGCCGGCCCTTCCAGCAGGCGCTCGCCGCCGGGCAGCTCCAGGCAGGGCACGTAGCCCAAAGGGTTGATGTCGAGGTAGCTGCTGCCGTCGGGCAGCAGCTTGGTCTGGGTCGGCGCCTTGACGAGCTCAAAGGGGAGGCCGGCTTCGTGCAACGCGATGTGGACCGACAGGGAGCAGGCGCCAGGGGCGTAATAGAGTTTCATGCGAACTTCGGGGTGGTTGGTGTGTTCGGGGACTGGGTGCGCGGGATCGGGCCTGGCAGAGTGGCAACCCTATCGCGGATCCGCTTTTTTCACCGGGCACAGGGCATTGCCGGTGTGGACGATGCACCTGGCCGGCAATTGGCCCCAATGATCGCGGTCTTTGCGGGTATCTTTGGGCCACGCCGAACAAGTCCTTCGCAGCGCCCGCATCCCCGCTTTGGGCGTTCTGCAGCGTTGCAAAGCCGCGCCATAGCCGGACTGTGGCTGCGGTTTTCGCCTTGCAGACCATCCCAGACCGGGGCGCGTGCATCGGCGAGGACTTGTTCAGCGCAGCCTTGGGGATCCATTGCGAATCCGGGTCGTTTGCCGAGGCGCCCACATCCCTTTTCGAAAGAACACACCATGGCCATGGGTCAATTCGCTTTTGCCAACAACACCAACCGATTCCTCGCCGTGGAGCCCCTGGGCGACCAGCCGTTTGCGATCAGCGGCGTGCCCTATGACGGCGTGGTGACCAACCGGCCCGGGGCACGGTTTGGCCCTCAGGCCATCCGTTCTGCGTCGCTGATGTTGTGCGACGGCATCCATCCGGTGTTCAACGTGTCGCCGTCCGAACACACGGGTGATGCGCTGGACATGCGCCTGCCCAATGCCTCGCCGCTGGCCGAGGTGCGCAGCCACATCGAGCGCCAGGCCGCCGAGTTGATGGCCAAACACCACTGCGTGTTCATCGGCGGCGACCACTCGATCACGCTCTCGTTGCTGCGCGCTGCCCACGCAGCGTATGGCAATGGTGAGCCGCTGGCCTGCCTGCACTTCGATGCCCATTGCGATACCTGGACGGACCACTTCGGCGAGCCCTCCGGCCACGGCACCTGGACCTACGAAGCCTTGAAGGAAGGCCTGATCAGCCCGGCCCACACGGTACAGATCGGCATCCGCTCCAGTGGCGAGCGGGCGGCGCGCGAATACGTGGCCGATCAGGGTGGCGAAATCTTCACGGCGCGGGCCTTGCGCGGGCTCGATGGTGCGGGTCTACAGCCTGCCATCGCGGCCATCCGCAAGCGCATGGCGAACCGGCCCTGTTACCTCACGCTCGACATCGACTGCCTGGACCCCGCTTTCGCCCCCGGCACCGGCACACCCGAGCCCGGCGGCCTCACCAGCTCGCAGGTGATGACGTTTCTGGAAGAGCTGGCCGATCTGAACTTCATCGGGATGGACTGCGTGGAAGTGGCGCCGGCTTACGACCACGCCGAACTCACGACCAACGCGGCTTCCGCTTTCGTGTGGACGTATCTCAGTGGTCAGGTGGCCAAGGGGAGAGGCCGGTTGCCCGGTCAAGCCGGTGGCAGGCTCGCGGGGTAGATCGCAGAGCGCCTGGGTCGCCTGACCACCTGATTGCTCGATCCCCTGTTTGAAAGTTGCACACATGGCCGCCTCACTCATCCACTCCGACACCCAGCTCAACCAGAAAAGTTATTACGAGGCGACCGCATTGCGCGGGGACAAGGAGCCAGCGCTGCTGGGTGCGGTGGACGCCGACGTGGTGATCGTCGGGGCTGGTTTTTCGGGCCTGAGCGCGGCACTGGAGCTTGCGCAGCGCGGTCTGTCGGTGGTGGTGCTGGAGGCAGATCGCATCGGCTCTGGAGCCAGCGGGCGCAACGGCGGTCAGGTGATCGTGGGTTATGCCAGCGGACAAGAACCGTTTGAGGAACAGCTTGGCAAAGACGATGCGCAACGCGCCTGGGACATGTCGGTTGAAGCGGTGGAGCTGGTGGACCAACGGGTGCAGCAATTCGGCATCGATTGCGACTGGACGCGCGGTTACACCTACGTGGCCGAAACCCGCGCCAAGGCCAGGGCGCTGCGCGAAGAGGCTGACGACCACGAGAGGCGTGGAGTGGCCTGCGAATGGGTCGAGGGCAACGACGCGGTGCAATCGCTGGTGAAGAGTCCGCGCTATGTGGCCGCGTTCCATGAAAAGCAATCCGGCCACCTGCACCCGCTGAAGTACGCGCTGGGTCTGGCGCGGGCGGCCCGCGCCGCTGGCGTTCAGATCTACGAGGGTTCTGCGGTCACGGCGCTGCAGCGCGGCGAGCAGCTGCGCGCGATCACATCACAGGGGGTGGTCACGGCCCGCTTTGGCGTGCTCGCAGGCAACTGCATGCTGCCCGAATACGGGCCGCTGGTGGCCCCCGAGATCGCACCGCGCGTCATGCCGGTGGGCACCTACATCATCGGCACAGCACCCATCGATCCCGATCTGAGCGAGCAACTCATCGCACACAACGCCGCCGTGTGTGACAACAACTTCGTGCTTGACTACTACCGTTTCAGCGCCGAGCGCCGCATGCTGTTTGGCGGGCGCGTGAGCTACACCACCCGCACGCCGCCCAACCTCAAAGCCGTGATGGCGCAACGCATGGGTGAGGTGTTTCCCGAGCTCAAGACCACACCGGTGGACTATGTGTGGGGGGGGTTTGTCGACATCAGCATGAACCGTGCGCCCGATTTTGGGCGCTTGGGTGACAACCTGTATTACCTGCAGGGCTTCAGCGGCCATGGTGTGGCGCTCACTGGCCTGGCGGGCCGGGTGGTGGCCGAAGCCGTGGCGGGTCAGGCCGGGCGTTTCGATGTGTTCACGCGCCTGAAACACCGCGAATTTCCCGGTGGCGCCATGCTGCGCACACCCAGCCTGGCGCTGGGCATGTTGTGGTACCGCATGAAAGACGCGCTGGGCTGATCTGACCCGGTCCCTGGGTCTTCGCCACCGATGCTTTCATGCGCGCACGATTGCACCAGGCGGAGGTGCGCGTCAATCATGCGCCAGACAGCGTAATGTGGCTTCGGTTTTGACCTGAATGCAGGTAATCGCTAGGGTTTGCACTGTCTTGTCTTGATATATATAAGCGCACACTGGTCTGGAGACAGGAATTTCATTCCACCCAACCGAGGAGCAAGACATGGATATCCAATCACGCCGAGGCATCATCAAGGCCGGAGCCATCGGTGCGCTGGCAGCGCCCTTTGTCGGCAACGCGCAGGCTGCTGCCGGCCAAACCTGGAAGGTGCAGTCCACCTGGGATGCCGGCACGACCGGTTACAAACTCTTTGAACAATGGTGCAACGATTTCAAGGAGAAATCGGGTGGCGAGCTGACCATCACACCTTTTGCGGCCAAGTCGGTGGCGGCCGACAACAACGCGCTGTTCGAAGCGGTCAAGACCGGCGTGCTGCAGGGCATGAATCCCTGGACGCTGTATTGGGCCGGCAAGATCCCGGCCTCGGTGTTCCTCTCGAGCTACCCCATGGGTCCGGACCAGCCATCCCAATGGGACACCATGTTCTACGGCCTGGGCATGTTGAAGATGGCGCGCGAGATCTACGCCAAGCAGGGCCTGATGTACGTCGGCCCGATCCAGCACGACGCCAACGTGATTCACTCGAAAGTGCCCATCACCTCGCTGGCCGAGATGAAGGGCAAGAAGATTCGCTTGCCCGGTGGCATGGTCTCCGAGGTGTTCCAGCAGTTTGGTGTGTCGACCGTGGCCTTGCCCGGTTCTGACATTTTCCCGGCACTGGAAAAGGGCACGATCGATGCGGCCGACTTTGTGGGGCCGGCCGTGAACTACGACCTGGGCTTCCACCAGGTCACCAAATACATCCTGATGGGCCCGCCCGGCACCATGAGCATCTACCAGCCGGTGGACCTGATGGACCTGACGGTGAACATGGGTGCCTGGAAACGCCTGTCGCCCAAGATGCAGGCCTTTGTGGAAGAACAGGTCAAGTCGTACTCGCTGACCCAGTACGTGGCAATCCAGAAAGCGAACGTGGATGCGATGGCGAAGTTCGCCGCCGCGGGTACCACGGTGTCTCGACTGGGCCAGACCGATGTGGATGCTTTCCGCAAGGCCGCGATTCCGATCTGGTTCAACTGGGCCAAAAAGGACGCCGACGCCACCCGCGTGTTCAAGCTGCAGCTGGATTACATGAAGAACGGTGTGCTGGGTTACGTGACCGACGCCGACCTCAAAGGGCAGAAGCTCTGACCCGGCTTTTTTCCCGAGTTTGAACTTTGAGCGGCTCTGCGTGGGCCGCTCATTTTTTTGGATGAACTCCCATGAATCTAGAGAGCATTGGTTTTGTGCTGCCGCACACCATGTACTGGGGCCTGCTCACCCTGGTGCCATTGGCGTTGTTGGCTGTTGCCTGGAAGCAGGGCATCGTGCCCGCGGTGCCTTATGAGGCAGACGCGGGCCCCTTCGAGAAGTTGCTGGACTGGATCAGCGACCGCACGGGTCTTTTCGTGGCGCTGTGGAGCGTGATGGCTGTGTTCGCTTACACCTATGAGGTGACGGCGCGATACCTGTTCAACATGCCCACGATCTGGGTGCATGAGTCGAGCTTCCTGCTCTTCGGCATGCAGTACATGATGGCGGGCGCCTACGGCTTGCTGCATGGTTCGCATGTTCGGGTGGACGTGATCTACACCAAGCTGTCGCTGCGACGGCAGGCCGCCGTGTCGGTGTTCACCTCGGTGTTTTTCTTCATTTTCATTCTCGCCATGATGGGCACCGCCCACAGGTTCTTCTTTGACAGTCTGGCGATGGACGAGCGTTCGGTGGAGACCTGGCAGGTGCAGTACTGGCCGGTGAAGATGTTGATGCTTGTCGGCGCCTGCCTGATTTTTCTGGCGGGCATTTCACGCCTGATCAAGGACATTCGAATCTACGAAAAACAACTGCGTTCGGAGGTGTCGGCATGAGCACGGCTGCACAACAGGCTGCCGCGCGCAGCACGGCCACACGTTCACGTGTGCTGACCTATGGGTTGACTTTGCTGGTGCTGGCTGTGGTGCTGGTCGAGGTGGTCAACATTGCTTTCTACGATCCCTGGGGCGACGAGTACTTCCTGTTCCGCATGCAGGGCGTGCTGGCCAATGTGTCCATGTCGGCCCTGACCTGGATCATGTTCGGTTCGCTGTTCGTGCTGCTGATGGCCGGCTTGCCACTGGCCTTTGTGGCCGGCGGCTTGGGGGTAGTGTTCCTCTACCTGCTGGGGGACTCGGCGATGCTCAACATCATCCCGAGCCGCATCTTCCCGATGATGACCAACCCGGACCTGGCGGCCATTCCGCTGTTCATCTTCATGGCGACGATGCTCGAGCGCGCGGGCCTGATCGAAGAGCTGTTTGACGCGGTGTACCAGTGGATGGGCGGCCTGCACGGGGGCCTGGCCGTCGCCACCATCGTGGCATCGACCCTGCTGGCGGCCATGGTGGGCGTCGTGGGCGCAGCGATTGTGACCATGGGCATCATTGCGTTGCCCGCCATGCTCAAGCGCAAGTACGACCCCGAGATTGCGATCGGCTCCATCATGGCCGGTGGCACGCTGGGTGTGCTGATTCCGCCGTCGATTCTGGCCATCTTGTACGCCGTGGTGGCCCAGCAGTCGGTGGGGGAGTTGTACCTGGGCAGCGTGATGCCCGGCCTTTTGCTGTCGGGGTTGTACATCCTCTATGTGGTGGTGCGCACCACGATCAATCCCAAGCTGGGGCCACCGGTGCCCATGGAGGAGCGTTTGAGCACGAAGCAGAAGCTGGCGCTGCTGCGCGGGCTGGTGGCGCCCATTCTGCTGGTGATGATGGTGCTGGGTCTGCTCTTCGCCGGCATCGCCACCCCTGTTGAGGCCGCCGGCCTGGGCAGCTTTGGCGCCATGGGCGTGGCGTTGTTGCACAAGCGGCTCTCGCTCAAGGCGTTGATTGGGGCCAGCAGCGATACGGTGAAAGCCACGGCCATGGTGCTGTGGATCATCTTCGGGGCATCCATTTTTGTAGGCCTGTACATCCTGCAAGGCGGGCAGGCTTTCATCACCGACACCATTCTCAGCACGGGCTTGAGCCCCTACGGCATCTTGTTCTTGATGATGGTCTTGCTGGTGGTCCTGGGCATGTTCCTGGACTGGGTGGGCATTTTGCTGCTGGCGGTGCCGATCTTTGTGCCCATCATCAAGTCGCTCACGTTTGATGGCTTGTTCGGGATGCCAGGCCCCTCTCCCGACGCGGTGGTGTTGTGGTTTGGGGTGCTTTACCTGATCAACATGCAGATGAGCTTTTTGTCACCGCCGTTTGGTTACGCGCTGTTCTACATCAGGGGTGTGGCGCCGCCGGAGATCAGCATGGCCACCATCTTCCGGTCATCGCTGGTGTTCCTGGGCATTCAGGTGCTGGCGTTGTTCCTGGTGGTGGTGTTCCCGGTGATTGCCACAGGTCTGCCCGACTGGGTGTACGGCCGCTGAGCGGTTGATCCCGACCTCAACCCGTTGCGCGTCAGGCGATGCTCAACGGGTTTTTTGCTTTCAGCGCAGCGGTGTTTTGGCCAGGCGCCTGGCGTTGGCCATGGCTTTGCGGTGGACGGGCGCCAGACCTTTTTGGATCATGCCGATGCTGGCCAGCTGCATCTGTGACACCATGTCGGCGGGCATGGAACCTCCGCCCAGCCAGGGGTAAAACAGGGAGCGCCATGCGGTGGTGCCGAGTGTCCACTGGGTCGCCGTGGTGTGCCCGATCATGGCCAGCCAGGACTCGACAAACGCTTGCTGCTTTTCATTCACCATGCGCTGGAATTCCTTGCGGTCCCGGGCCGAAGGCGAGGGCCCCGCCATGACCATGCGGGCCACGCGGTGGGCGACCACCTGGGCCGAGGCGCTGGCCAGCTCGCCGGATTGTCGGGCGACGGCGGCGGGTCGATTGCGGTTGGGCGTGGCCATGGGCTGTCCTTGAGGGGCGAGCCGTACGGGCCTGGGGATCAGGCCTGTCTGTGACTCGCGATGCTGTTCAAGGTAGCACGCTTTGGGCCAGCTTGCTGAGGGGGCTGCGTGACGCAGTGCGCACAAAGCCATCTTACTGGCTGAAAGGTGATCGGGTGGATCGCTGGATGCGCGCCAGGGAGGGCTCTGGCTGGGCTATGGGCTTTGGGGGAGCGAAGCATCGCCATCGGACGCCGCTGGCGCCACCAATTCATCTTCGATGATCCTCACTTCGCTGGTGCTGTTCAGGC
>JBFHEQ010000129.1:0-8136 GCA_041584075.1 Hydrogenophaga sp. | reverse complement strand
GGGCATGGGCATGACGGAAAAGCAAGGGGGCTCCGATGTCCGGGCCAACACCACCCATGCCGTGGCCGACGGGTCCGACGCCTGGGGCGAGCGCTACCGTGTGACCGGACACAAGTGGTTTTTTTCCGCGCCCATGTGCGATGCCTTTCTGGTGCTGGCGCAAACGGCCTCGAGCCTGAGCTGCCTGTTTTTGCCGCGCATACTGCCCGACGGCACCACCAACGCCTTGTTCATTCAGCGGCTCAAGGACAAGCTGGGCAACAAGGCCAATGCCAGTTCCGAAGTGGAGTTTGTGAACGCCACCGCCTGGCTGGTGGGCGAGGAGGGGCGGGGTGTGCCGCAGATTCTCGCCATGGGCAACATGACGCGCCTGGATTGTGCGCTGGGGACCGCCGGGCTGATGCGCCAGGCCCTGTCGCTGGCCCTGAACCACACGGCGCAGCGCAAGGCCTTTGGCAAGCTGCTGATCGATCAGCCCCTGATGCGCAACGTGCTGGCCGATCTGGCGCTGGAGTCCGAGGCGGCCACCGCGCTGGCGCTCCGTCTGGCGCGCAGTTTTGACCACCCGGCCGATCCGCACGAGCAGGTGATGAACCGCTTGCTGACGCCCGTTTCCAAGTTCTGGATTTGCAAGCGCGGCAGCCTGTTCGCGCAGGAAGCCATGGAGTGTCTGGGCGGCAACGGCTATGTGGAAGAGGGTGGCGAGGGCGTGATGGCGCGCATCTACCGCGAGATGCCGCTCAACAGCATCTGGGAGGGTGCGGGCAACATCATGGCGCTGGACTTGTTGCGCGCGCTGCGCAAAGCCGACGCGGCGGAGGCCTTGGCCCTTGAACTGGCACCGGCCCGTGGCATGCATCCGGCGCTGGACCACCTGGCCGAAGCCTTGCCGATTCGAATTGAAGCCATGGCCTCGGAGACCGAGGCGCGCCGCCTCGCCCAGGACGTGGCCCTGGCGGTGCAAGCCGCCCTGCTGGCGCAGACCGCGCCGCCGGCTGTGTTCAACGCATTCTGCGAATCGCGCCTGGCGGGCCACTGGGGCATGACCCTGGGCTCATTGCCGGCGAGCACCGATTTCGACACCCTCATTTCCCGTGCCCGAGTGCACTGATACCGAAAGGCCCTGGGCATGTCCGACCTGATTCTTCACCATTACCCCACATCCCCGTTCTCCGAAAAAGTGCGGCTGATTCTGGGTTACAAGCAACTGGCCTGGAAGAGCGTGATCATCCCGCGCATCATGCCCAAGCCCGATGTGCTGGCGCTCACGGGAGGCTACCGGCGCACGCCTTTCTTGCAGATCGGCGCCGACATCTACTGCGACACCGCCCTGATCTGCGATGTGCTGGAGCACCGCGCGCCAGAGCCCACCTTGTTCCCCCCGCCACTCAAAGGTGCGGTCCGTGTGCTGGCGCAGTGGGCCGACAGCACCTTGTTCTGGGCGGCGATGGGCTACAACCTCAGCCCCAAAGGTGCTGCGGCCCTGTTCGCCGGGCAGGCGCCTGAAGCCGCGCAGGCTTTTGCGGCCGACCGTGGCGCCATGCGCAGCAACATGACCAGCCTGCGCCCGGGGGACGCCACCTCGGCTTACCGCAGCTACCTGCGCCGCCTGGCGGCCATGCTTGAAGCGCAGCCATTTTTGATGGGTGATGCACCCTGCGTGGCAGATTTTGCGGCCTACCACCCCTTGTGGTTCAGCCGGGTGGTGAACCCGGCGGTGGCGGGCATTCTGGATGCAACCCCCGACGTATTGGCCTGGATGGACCGGATGGCCGCACTCGGTCACGGGCACCTGAGCAAATTCACCTCCACGGAGGCGATCGCTGTGGCCGCTGCAGCACAACCGGCTTCGGTGGTCGACGAAACTTATCAGGATGATCATGGCATCGCCCTGGGCAGCCAGGTGACCATCGCCGCAGAAGCATTCGGCACGGAGCCCACCGAGGGGGTGCTGCGGGCCGCGACCCGTACCCGTTACACGCTGGAGCGCTCGGATGACCGGGTGGGCACGGTGCATGTGCACTTTCCGCGCATCGGTTTTGTGCTCAAAGAGGTGCGGGCTTGACCCCTCAGCCAGAGGTTTCCGTGGTTGAGCCGGTGGCGGTGCAATGGCGCTGTCTGTCGTTTTCTGCCTTGTCGGTCGGGTCGCTGTACGAATTGCTGCGGCTGCGTTCGCGGGTGTTCGTGGTGGAGCAGCAGTGTGTGTTCCTCGACATGGATGGCCTGGACGAAGCCTGCCTCCACCTGCTCGGCGAAACGGTGAACGGGGCGGGTGAGCGCAGCCTGGTGGCGTCAACACGTTTGGTGCCTGCGGGTGTGGCTTTTGACGAAGCGAGCATCGGCCGCGTGGTCACGGCACCCGAGGCACGCAGTGGCGGCCTGGGGCATGCCCTGATGGTGGAGTCGCTGCAACAGCTGGCCGCCCATTGGGGCCCCCAGCCGGTGCGCATTGGCGCCCAGGCCCACCTGGAAGCTTTCTACAACCGGCACGGCTTCGTGTCGGACCACAAGCCTTATATCGAAGACGGCATTCCGCACATCGAAATGATTAGGCCTTGATGCCTTCGCCTTGATCCCTTTCATTTACAGGAGACTATTTTCATGATTCGTGACTTCAAAAACAAAACCGCCGTGCTCACCGGTGCAGGTTCCGGCTTTGGCCTCGAGTGCGCCCGCATAGGTGCGGCCCACGGCATGAACCTTGTGCTGGTCGACGTGCAGCAGGATGCGCTGGACCAGGCCGAGGCCGAAATGAAGGCTGCAGGCGCGCAGGTGTTGGCGCGACGCGTGGACGTGTCGGACGAAGCGCAGATGGCGGCCCTGGCCGACGACGTGCAAAAGACATTTGGTGCGCCGCACTTTGTGTTCAACAACGCGGGCGTGGGTTCCGGCGGCCTGATCTGGGAAAACTCGGTGAAGGACTGGGAGTGGGTGCTGGGGGTCAACCTCTGGGGTGTGGTGCATGGTGTGCGCCTGTTCACGCCCATGATGCTCGCCGCGGCCAAGGCGGACCCCAGCTGGCGCGGGCACATTGTCAACACGGCCAGCATGGCGGGTCTGCTCACAGCGCCCAACATGGGCATCTACAACGTGAGCAAGCACGCGGTGGTGAGCCTCACGGAAACGCTTTACCAGGACTTGAGGCTGGTCACCGATCAGGTGAGCGCCAGCGTGTTGTGCCCGTATTTTGTGCCCACAGGCATCAGCCAGAGCCACCGCAACCGCCCGGCCGGTATGGCCGACGAAAAACCCACGCAGAGCCAGATGATTGGGCAGGCGATGAGCGACAAGGCGGTGAGTTCGGGCAAAGTCTCTGCTGCGCAGGTGGCGCAGATGGTGTTTGATGCCATCAACGAAGACCAGTTCTACATCTACAGCCACCCCCAGGCCTTGGGCAACGCCCAGCAGCGTTTCGACGCCATCGTGGCCGGCACCAATCCGGTGGATCCATTCCTGGCCCGGCCGGACATTGGCGAAAAGCTGCGGGCGCAATTGCGCGCCGGCTGAGCTTTTGACCATTGGGGGCGGCCAGCTGGGCCGCCTGCCCTGACGCGAGCAAGGGTTGGGCGGCTGGACGACAATGTCGCCCATGCCCGCGACCCGTTACCTCAAAATGGCCCTGATCCTGGGCCTGATCTCCGCCATCGGTCCCTTTGCGATCGACATGTACTTGCCGGCTTTGCCCGATATCGGGCAAAGCCTGGGTGCGGAGGTGGGGCAGGTACAGCTCACGCTGACCGTGTTCTTTCTGGCACTGGGCTCTGGCCAGTTGCTCTACGGTCCCGTGTCCGACATGGTGGGGCGCAAGCCCCCGCTGTACTTCGGGTTGGGCATTTTTGTCCTGGCCAGTATCGGTTGTGCCCTCACCGCTGATGTGCAAACGCTGATTGCCCTGCGTTTCATCCAGGGGTTCGGCGCGGCTGCCGGCATGGTGATCCCTCGGGCGGTGGTGCGCGATCTGCACACTGGCACGGAAGCCGCTCGCATGATGTCGCTGCTGATGCTGGTGTTCAGTGTGTCGCCCATTCTGGCGCCGCTCGCCGGCAGCGGCGTGATTGCGCTGGCAGGCTGGCGAGGTGTTTTCTGGTGTGTGGCGCTGGCGGCCACGGTGGGCCTGTTCCTCATCCACCGCCTGCTCAAGGAGACCCGGGGGGCAGAGCAGCGGGTGACCAGCAGCCTGGGCAGCGCCTTGAGCGCCTACGGCGTGTTGTTGCGCGACCTGTATTTTCTGGGCCTGGTGGGCATCAGCAGCAGCGCCATGGCGGGCTTCTTTGTGTTCCTCGCCGGTTCGCCGTTTGTGCTGATCAACCACTATGGGCTGACTCCGGTGCAATACAGCATGGCATTTTCGTTGAATGCCATTTCTTTCATCGGTGCATCGCAGTTCACGGCAGCGCTGGGCAAGCGTTTTGGCCTCGTTCGGCTGGTGAAGTTTGCCGCCAGTGCGTCGGGCGTCTTCATGGTGAGCTTGCTGGCGTTTTACCTGGCCGGCGGTGACAGCCTGTGGGTGCTGATGGGCCTGTACTTCGTGGCCAGCGGCTTCATGGGGCTGGTCATTCCGACCGCATCGGTGCTGGCGCTGGACCGTCACGGCGCCATTGCCGGCACGGCTTCGGCCCTCATGGGCACCTTGCAGATGCTGGGTGGCGCGGCGGCCATGGGCATCGTGAGCTTGTTCGCGAATGGCAAGCCCATGCCCATGGTGGCCGGTATGGCGGCCGGGGCCTTGACGGGCGTTGCGCTGACCTGGATCACGCTGCGTGGCCAGGAGCCCCACACGGCAGCGCCCGTGCGCAGCAATTGATACCCTTGCCCTCAACGCCCTTGAGCCGGCAGTGCGTTGCGGGCCATGGCTCCCGGCCTTGCCGCCTGGGGCTCGGTGCTTCTTTTGCGCCTTGGCGCTGAGTCCGGCGGGCTGGCTTCAGCCATACCGGAGAAAGTTTGGAAACAACGGCGGGGCAAGCGATGTGGATGCAGCGTTGCCCTGCCCCTAAAATCACCGAATCTATGGGTTCCTTCCAGCAAGACAGACCTTCGACCGACCGGCGCATGGGGTTTGGCGTTGGTGTGTGCGCAGCAGGCGTTTGCGTTCGTCTCGCCTCTGCAATGGATCCGCCTGGAGGCGCCTGCCATGGATGGTGATGCCCGATGTTGAGTCGGTGGGTGGGCCAGGGGGGCTGGATCTGGGCTTCGCTAGTCGTTGCGCTGGCCCTGGTTTCTCTGGTTGAGATCGTTGCGCCTGCCGACGCAAAGCTGGATCGGCCGGTGGTGCATGCAGGCTGGCTGTTGGGCTTGATGGCGGCCTTGCTGGTCCCGGTGACCTCGGCCGCCATGGGCTTGCGGATCAAATCCGGTGCCTCGCCCCACGTGAATCGCTGGTTTGGGTTGACCGTTTTGAGCTGGCTCCTCGTCATGCTCGGCCACGGTTGGGCAATGGCGGCTCCTTCGGAACCGATGCCCGCCTGCCTGATTCCCGCGAGCCACCAGCTGACCATGCTTGCCACCGCCCAGTTTCTGTTGTGGAGCTCACCTTCAGATACGCGCCGCCTGAGGGGGTTTGCCTGGGGACAGGGTGTGCTCGCGCTGGCATTGGTGCTTCTGGCCTGTGGCCTCGGCGGCTGGAACCAGCAGGTTTTCCAGGTGTGGCGCATCCTGAATGTGGTGGCCGGCACCTTCATGCTTCTTTGGTTGGGCCGCGCGTTGATGCTGAATGGCGAGGTCCGTTCGTGGCCGACCTTGGGGGGGAGCCTGATGGCTTATGGCCTCCTGCTGGCCACCATGTCCGCAGGCGATCATGGGGTCTCAGAGGCGTGGCCCGTGCACTACATGTTTGTGGCCTATTTGCTGATGTTGTGGCTGCTGGTGTCCCCGCGCATTCCTGTTCGCAGCGGCGTCAGCGCCACCGGCGGTGGCCCTTTTGAAAGCTCGTTTTTTGCCGGCGAGGCCCCGGCCCCGCCCGCGCCTGCAGCCGTTGCTGAAGTCGATGGACAAGCACAGACGAACAGACGCGGCTCCGATCCGAGCGTCCGGAGTCTGAGAACACGCCGCCGCATCGCCCGAAATCTCCATGAAGGCGTGGGCTCGCAAATCGTGAGCATCATCTCCTCCCTGGATCTTTCCGACGCCCAGCAGCGGGCAGTCGCATCGGCGCTGGAGCATTGCTTGCTGGATGTGAAGTTCCTGGTCCATGACATTGAAGACGTGCATGAGAACGTGCTGGACGGGCTGGGCCACCTGCGTCACCGGGTGCAGCACCTGCTTGATGGTCAGGGGATCGCGCTGATGTGGGAAGTCGACTCCGAAGGTCCCTTGGCGAAGCTGAGCGGCGAACGCAGCCGTCAGACACTGCATGTGGCGCAGGAGGCGCTCGCCAATGTGATGCGCCATTCGCGCGCCACGCGGGTGACGGTGCGTTGCCGCGTGCCGCAACCCGGCTCGACCATCGTGCTCGAGATTCACGACGACGGAGCGGGCTTTGAGGTGCCACAACCCGGACAACCGAGTGGCAAAGGGCTGTCGGGCATGCGCCACAGGGCGGGCTCGCTTGGCGGCAGCCTTGACGTCCTGAGCGAGCCGGGTTGCGGCACTCTGGTGCGGATGACGATGCCCCTGTAGGGCCTGTGGCAAACTCTTCCTGTTGTTGTGTTGATGGCACCAGGGAGTGCCCTTGTTTTGGCACCAGGCGTGCCTTTTTTTCGTCATGCAGAAAATCATCGCGCAGATTGCGCAAGAAATCCGGGTTGGCGCCCACCAGGTGCTGGCCGCTGTTGAATTGCTGGACGGAGGCGCGACCGTGCCCTTCGTGGCCCGTTATCGCAAGGAAGCCACTGGCGGGCTGGACGATGTCCAGCTGCGCGAGCTGGAATACCGGCTGACCTACCTCCGTGAGCTGGAAGACCGGCGCGCGACGGTGCTCAAGAGCATCGATGAACAGGGCAAACTCACCGACGCCTTGCGTCTGGCCATATCGGCGGCGCCGACCAAGCAGGAACTGGAAGACCTGTATCTGCCCTTCAAGCTCAAGCGGCGAACCAAGGGGCAGATCGCGCGCGAATTTGGCATCGAACCCCTGGCCGACCAGCTGTGGGCCGACCCGACCCTGGACCCGGCGACCGAGGCTGCCGCTTTCACACGCCCGCCCGAGGTGCTGGACGACGGCAAGCCGGGCGCGGATTTCTCGACCGTTCCGGCGGTGCTGGACGGCGTGCGCGACATTCTGAGCGAGCGCTGGGCCGAAGACGCCGGCTTGCTGCAAAACCTGCGCGAGTGGCTCTGGACCGAGGGCCTGTTCAAGAGCTCGCTGGTGAGCGGCAAAGATGAAAACAACGCCGACGTGGCGAAGTTTCGCGACTATTTTGAATACGACGAACCCATCAGCCGTGTGCCTTCTCACCGGGCGCTCGCCGTCTTCCGGGGGCGAACCTTGGAAATTCTGGATGCCAAGCTGGTCTTGCCGGAAGCCGAGCCGGTGCTGACCGCCAGCGGCAGGCCCGCGCCGGTGGTGTCGCTCGCCGAAGGCCGCATCGCCTTGCACCTGGGCTGGAGCCACAAGGGCCGGGCCGCCGACGATCTGTTGCGCAAGTGTGTGGCCTGGACATGGCGTGTGAAGCTGAGCCTGTCCAGCGAGCGGGACCTGTTCGCCCGTCTGCGCGAGAGCGCCGAAGCCGTTGCCATCAAGGTGTTTGCCGACAACTTGCGCGATTTGCTGCTGGCCGCGCCTGCCGGCCCCAAGGTGGTCATGGGGCTGGACCCTGGTATTCGCACGGGTGTGAAGGTGGCCGTGGTCGATGCCACCGGCAAACTGGTGGACACCTCGACGGTGTACCCCCACGAGCCGCGCCGCGACTGGGACGGCGCGTTGCACACCCTGGGCCTGCTGGCCCGCAAACATGGCGTGAACCTGATCGCCATTGGCAACGGCACAGCCAGCCGGGAGACCGACAAACTGGCCGGCGATTTGATCAAGTTGCTCGACAAGGCCGGCCAGGCCGGGGTGCTGAAAGTGGTGGTCAGCGAAGCGGGTGCCTCGGTGTACTCCGCCAGCGAGTTTGCGTCGCAGGAGATGCCCGATGTGGACGTGAGCCTGCGGGGTGCCGCCAGCATTGCACGGCGCCTGCAAGACCCGTTGGCCGAGCT